>JAGBFE010000084.1 GCA_018109965.1 Oscillospiraceae bacterium
GTTTATTTGGGCGTGATTTTTTCATAGGGGAGTTTTTGCTCGCCGCAGACGGCACACCCCTTGTCACTTCGTGACATTCCCCTCACAGGGGAACCCCTTCATGACGCGTTTTTTCACGACATAGCGTGAAAAAACTGCTGTCACCCCTCTAGAAGAAGCCGTCACATGCCTGCGGCGTGACTGGCATTTTTCAGCATACGCCCACGCGGCTATATGCTTTTCAGTCCGCATGACATCTTATAGTTCCATTTTGTAATTCACTGCAAACAAAAACACCAAGGGTGTTATCCCTTGGTATCTTTGCGGTTATATAAAAGGTTGTTAGCAAAATCAGGTCTGGGCGGCGGCAGTCCCGCTATGTCGGGTATTATTACTGTCAGCACAGGTTGTGCTGCTTTTTTCTGTGCCTTTTGTCTGTCCCCCACCCTTGTTTTTATCCAGCGGAATCACAATTTTGTATTCCGCCGCAGTTTCGGTTATCTTTTCTTCAAATTTCGGGGCAAAACCTGCGGTTTTCATTATCTTCAGTGCATTGGTTATGGTATTGGAAAATATCCGTATATCCCTTATCTTTATCACTGTTTTCCGCTTTGGTTTTTTATCAAGCAGGTTTTCTATGTAATTTTCGGTCTGCGCCACATTGAAACAGTGCTTTATTATATGGTCAAGTGCGGCAGACTGCTGCTGTTGGTCCAGCCGCAGCACTGCGCGGATGTGCCGCTCGGTCAGTTTTGCTTTGACCGCCTTTTCCCTGTTTTGTTTTGACAAAGTCAGCAGCTTCAGTTTGTTTGCCACAGCAGGCTGCGTCAGTGCAAGTTTTTGCCCTGCCTGCGCCTGTGTCAGCCCCAGTTGGTCAATCAGCAGCTTTATTGCCATTGCCTGTTCAAAACAGTTCAAATCTTCCCTGTGCAGATTTTCCACCGCACACAGCACCGCCACATCCTCGCGGCTTTTGTCCATAACTATTACAGGCACTTTGTCCAGTTTCAGCTGCATTGCCGCAAACAAACGCCTGTGCCCCGATATCAGCTGATATCCGTCCTGTGTTTTTGTGGCGGTCAATGGCTGAAGAATACCGTTTTCCTTTATCGACTGTATCAGCTGCTCCATATTTTTTATATCATATGTATATCTGCACTGATACGGGCAGGGAGATATTTTATCGGTGGGTATCATCAAAAGCTGCCCTGAATTTTCCATCTTTATCTCCCTTTCTCTTTGTCTGATTTCAATTTATCACAGTTTTCACCATAATACCAGCAAATAATATCGCAGTTTACGACAGCAAAAGGGGTTAAAAGACATTTTGTGTTAAAAATAAAACAGCAAATTATCATTTAAAAACACAGTTTGTCGGATAAAAAAGAAATATGCAAACAAAAACTCCCGCCAAAAGACGGGAGCTGCTTTACTATTATATTGCGGCAAGGCTTCCGCATGGCATATCCTGCCATCATCTATGGGGGTGACAGTTTGCAGAAACAGCGTCTGCAATGTCACGTTATATAAATTCACACAACAAAACGGGAGGGCGCCGACCCTCCCCTGTTGTATTCGATTATTTTACAGCGGAGCCTTTGCAATCTTGCCGCCGTTGCGCGGATAAACCTTTGGTGTTTCCTTTTCCTTTTTGCAGACAATAATTGTGCGCTTTGATTCATCAGGGAGAGCATATTCTTCCATATTTACATATCTGCCGCCAAGCTTTGAAATAGCGTTCATGGCAGGGGTCAGCTCTTTCTGTCCGTCCCCTTTCATTGCGATAAAATGACCGCCCACCTTTACAAGCGGAATGCAGTATTCGCTCAGCACGCGCATATCTGCAACTGCACGGGCAGTTGCAACGTCAAATTTTTCGCGCCACTGCTTGCGGGCAGCTTCTTCGGCACGTTCCTTTACAACATCTGCCTTGATGCCGATGGTGTCAAGGGCGTACTGCAAAAATGTACAACGCTTGCCTGTTGGCTCAATCATTGTCAGTTCAATTTCCGGCTTAAAAATCTTTGTAACAATACCCGGGAAACCTGCACCTGTACCAACATCCACCACCTTGCCTTTTACAAGTGGGTTTTTGGCAAACAGCAGACTGTCCAGGAAATGCTTGTTCTCGATGCCCTCCGGGTCGGTGATTGCAGTTAAGTTCACCTTTTCGTTGTATTCCACCAAAATTTCGGCGTACTTGTCCAGCTGCTCAAACTGCTTTTCGCTTATTTCAATATCGTACTGTTTTAATGTATTTAAAAATCGTTCTTTGTTTATCATAGAAAACCTAATTATCAAATATAAAAGTTATATGCAAAATAATTTATCTTTTTATAAGGAACAATGTTCCACGTGGAACAAAAATGCCGCCATCCTTTTGTCAAATATTTCATTTTACTATGCGGCATTTTTTCATAGGGGAGTTTTTGCTCGCCGCAGACGGCACACCCCTTGTCACTTCGTGACATTCCCCTCACAGGGGGACCCCTTCATGACGCATTTTTTCACGACACAGCGCGAAAAAATCTGCTGTCACCCCTCTAGAAGAAGCCGTCACATGCCTGCGGCGTGACTGGCATTTTTAAAGGTAATTTCACAAACCTTGTTATAGGACTTTTTATCGTTATATACCTCTTGCTTTCAGCTCCAGCAGCAAGGCAGAAATATCACTTGGGCTTACACCAGGGATTCTGCTTGCCTGGCCTACATTGACAGGTCTCACCTTGCCAAGTTTTTCTCTTGCTTCAAGGCGCAGGCCTTTGAACTCAGAAAAATCAACATCGTCAGGGATAGGTGTGTTTTCCAGCTTTTTAATCTGGTTTATCTGCTGTTCCTGGCGTTTGATATAGCCTGCGTATTTGATTTCAATTTCAACCTTTTCCTTTACAAAGTTGTTGATGTTTTCGCCCTCGCCCACAATTGCCACAACCTCGTCATAGCTTATCTGCGGACGTTTCAAAAATTCGTTTGCTCTCACACCTGTTGTGATTTCGTCAAGACCTTTGCTCAAAAGCAGTTCCTTAACCTGACTTGGCTTGAGTGTGATTGCAGAAAGTCTTTCAATTTCCTTTTCCTTTGCAGCAAGGGTTGCGTTATAAAGCTCCCAGCGTTCATCGGTTACAAGGCCTATTTCTCTGCCCATAGCTGTGAGACGTTCATCAGCATTGTCCTGGCGGAGATACAAACGGTATTCACTGCGGCTTGTCATCATACGGTAAGGGTCCATAACACCCTTTGTGATAAGGTCGTCGATAAGTGTGCCGATATAGGATGACTGACGGCTCAGTGTGAATTCACTTAACCCGAGAATTTTTCTTGCAGCATTGATACCTGCCACAAGACCCTGTGCTGCGGCTTCTTCGTAGCCGCTGGTGCCGTTGAACTGACCTGCGCCGTACAAACTGCCGTATTCTTTAAATTCAAGGGTAGCTTTCAGATCAAGCGGGTCACAGCAGTCGTATTCGATTGCATAGGCCGGACGTGTGATTTCAAGGTTTTCAAGACCCTTGATTGTTTTATAGAAGGACACCTGCACATCTTCAGGCAATGATGATGACATACCCTGAATATACATTTCATCAGTGTTCAGTCCGCAAGGCTCAATAAACAGCTGATGGCGTTCTTTGTCGGCAAAGCGCATAACCTTGTCTTCAATGGAAGGACAATATCTTGGGCCTATACCCTCAATCTTACCACCATATAATGGGCTTCGGTGGATATTTTCCTTGATAACCCTGTGGGTTTCAAGGTTGGTGTAGCTGATGTGACAAGGCAGAATATTTTTTGGCTGTTCCTTTGTCATAAAGCTGAACGGTGCGGTTTCTTCGTCACCAGGCTGAACCTCCAGCACAGAAAAATCAATGCTGCGCTTGTTTACACGGGCAGGTGTGCCTGTTTTGAAACGCACCAGTTTGATGCCGTTTTCTTTAAGGCAGTCAGACAGCTTGCAGGCAGAGTGATGTCCGTCAGGGCCGGACAGATAACTTGCATCGCCAACAAAAATTTTGCCTGTTAAATATGTACCTGTTGCAATAATAACCGCTTTTGCACCGTACTGTGTGCCAAGCTGTGTTTCAACACCCGTTACACATTTGTTTTCATCAAACAGCACCTTGCAGATTTCAGCTTGCTTAAGGTCAAGATTTTCCTGTCTTTCAACAAGCTGTTTCATATACATTGTGTACTGCTGACGGTCGCTCTGGCAGCGCAGAGAATGCACTGCAGGGCCTTTGCCGCGGTTGAGCATTCTGGTCTGGATGCTTGTTGCATCAGCCGCAATACCCATACAGCCGCCCAAAGCGTCAATTTCTCTTACAAGATGGCCTTTTGCTGTACCGCCGATAGCAGGGTTGCAGGGCATATTGCCAACCCCGTCCAGAGTCAAGGTGAACAGGGCGGTTTTTACACCAAGGCGTGCAGATGCCATTGCAGCTTCAATGCCTGCGTGGCCTGCGCCTACTACTACAACATCATAATTTCCTAAAATCATAGTTTAATCTCCTTATATAATGTTTGTTTCAGCAATCCCTTTCACCGATTGTTTAAACATTTGTCACTTTTATTGTTTCCACTGATGATGGAACTGTCAGCATAAGCTGATTTCACCATCTTCTCCCTTATCAGAGGGAAGATATGATACACTTTACACTAAATTCAACTGTCTGTAATATTTATCACAAATATTACTATTTACCGACACAGAATTTGCTGAATACCTCGCTTACAACCTCATCGCTTACATTTTCGCCTGTCAGCTGATAGATTGCATACAGCGCATCGTCAATGCACACACCAACAATGTCAAGGCTCTGCCCCATAAGAAATGCATCATACGCATCGCTGATTGCAGCATAGGCGGTTCTCACTGCGGCAAACTGACGTTCGTTGACCACAGTTGCCACCTGACTGTCGATATGTGTCAGATTGAGCACTTCCATAACTGTCTGTTCAAATTCCTTGGACATATAAAATTCCTTGGCGGTTATATAAAGCACCTTTTTAAAACAGTGTTCAATACTGCTTATATCAAAC
>JAGBFE010000085.1 GCA_018109965.1 Oscillospiraceae bacterium
CAACTGTTTTTGTTCATCTCAAACAATCATAAAACGCCAAAAACCTTGATAATATGCCACTTTTTTGGATATAAATTGCACAAAATCTATTTACAAAAGCTTTAATTATGCTTTCTCACCTATCAATCGCAGTATGATGACAACAGCTGACAGAAAACGCAGAAAACCGCATTGTTAGTTATAACTAATACAAAATATGCGCAAATTTGACATAAATATATATTTATGTTTTAATGTATACATAATTATTATGTGTGTTTGCAGTTATTTTGTTTTGCTTTTCAGCATATAAATATCGTGCACACTTTTGGGTATTTTGAAGAATAACGAGGTTAACAAAATTGTATTTTGGCAGTGTCCGCTTTTTTAAGCATCTTATTTTATCGACTGTGGCACTGATGATTATTGTTCCTACCGTTCTGGCAGTTTATTTTGGTGCCAGCAATCACAAAAACAAGCTGTATGCTGATGAGCTTGAAAACCAGATAGCTTCTGCCGAACAGGTCCAGACGGAACACATTGACGGTATCAAGCCCAGCCCTGTCATTTCTGTCCCTACATATGAATATCAGACCAAATATGATAATTTGTATGTAGAAAGCAGTTCCTTTGCAGAAACAGGAAGTGACAAGCCTGTAATATATCTCACCTTTGATGACGGCCCGAGCCGCAACACGGCACAGGTGCTGGATATTCTGAAGGAAAACAACATCAAGGCTACATTTTTTGTAGTCAACAGTGACATTGACGGCCACGAGGAACTGTACCGCCGCATTGTGAATGAGGGGCACACCATTGGCATCCACACCTACTCGCACAGATACAGAGACATTTACAACTCCGTTGATGATTATCTTGCCGACTTTGAAAAAATCTTTAACAAAGTTTACGAAATCACAGGTGTAAAACCCGATATTTTCCGTTTTCCCGGAGGCAGCATAAATGTTTACAACCAAAACATTTATGTGGAACTGATTGCAGAAATGCTGCGCAGAGGTTTTACATATTATGACTGGAATGTTTCCAGCGGTGACGCGGGACAGATATACACTGCATCACAGATACAGAATGCGGTTATTCAGGGTATCGGCAGCAAGGACAAAAGCATTGTACTGATGCACGATTCCTCAACCAAGCAGGCAACGGTGGCCGCCCTGCAGGGCATTATCGACAATTTCAGCGAGACTCACGAATTCAGAGCGTTGGACAACACCGTGGAACCTGCGGTGTTCACATACATTGACAACAACATTGGCAACTGATACAAACAGAATGTTATAAATTAGGAGGATTATTCCCTATGGCAAATAAAGAAACCAACAACTTTAAACAGGCACTCAACGAACTGCTTGCAGGCAAGCTTACAACAGACGAAACTGCAGCACCGGCAGCAGATACATATATCGAACCTGCTGCAGAAGCTGTTGAACAGCCTGCCGCAGCAAACGACACATACCAGAAGGCTATCGACGTTGTGGCAGAAATTGAAAAAACACTTGACCACGAAGAAACAGTTATCACAAAAGGTGTTATCATCGAGGGCAACATCCGCACAACAAGCAAACTGACAATTATAGGTGAAGTAACAGGCAACGTTATCTCCTCTGCAGATCTTGTTATCAAAGGCAAGGTTGGCGGCTCCATTGAAGCCAACAACATCACTCTCAGTCAGTGTGAGGTAAAGGACACCGTTACTGCACAGAACGAAGTTAACATCTCCGCAATGAGCGTTGTTAACGGAGATATCAAATCCGGCAGTGTAAACAGCAACGGCACAGTTTTAGGCAACATCAACGCAAACAAAGTTGTGCTCAGCGAAGAAAGCAAAACTGTTGGTGATGTTGTGTGCAAAACAATCAGAATCAGCGAAGGCGCTTCCCTCAAAGGCAAGCTGGAAACTGTTGACTGATTTTATCCCGCGATTTAAAAACACAGCAGTGTCAAAACTTAAAGCAGCCCTTGTTTTAACAAATCGGGGCTGCAAATTTGCATTTGCATTGCTTTTGAATGCATATGCGCTTTTGGTCTGCTGTTGACTCTTTTTAAGGAGCTTTGGGTATTATGAGCAAAAAACAAAAACTGGCATGGGTACTGACCGTGCTGCTGTCCGCCCTGTATATCATCGTCGGCAACAGGGTGGCAAACAGAAACTATATTATGCGCGATGACCTGTCCAACGGTGTGCCTGAAAAAATGAAGGTGGTAAACATCGTAGATGCCGAATACGAGCTTGCCCTTTATGGCGAAAACGCGGAGGCCCACGGCGAAGACATTATTCTTTTTGAAGGTGAATTTCTCGAGGGCTACAAAAAAGGCACAACCGCCCTTGCCGTACAGCGTGTGGACGAGCTTTACGCAGTGGAAATGCGCCCCGTTGAGGTGGGCAGCACCATTGTTGTGTACGCCAACCCCGACCCTGCAATTGACGTGAAATATATGTTTGCAGAGTTTCATCGTGTTACAATCCTCTGGGTGCTTATCGGCGTATTTTGCCTGCTTTTGCTGCTTTTCGGCAGATGGCAGGGAGTGAACACCCTTATCTCCCTTATGTTTACAATAGGGGCTGTTTTTCTTGTGTTTATCCCGGGGGTGCTGTCCAACGGCAATATTTATCTGTGGGCAATCTCCACCTGTGCATATATCATTCTTATGACGCTGCTCATTGTGTGCGGTTACACAAAGAAAAGCCTGACCGCCATCATAGGCTGTGCCGGCGGCACCGCCATAAGCGGTATGCTTGTTATTTTCTGCGACAGATTTTTGCATATGACAGGCCTTGTGAGCGAGGACTCGATGTATCTGATGATGCTCAACACCGAAAACCCTGTTGACATCAAGGCAATCATATTTGCCTCCATCATTCTTGGTGCGGTAGGTGCTGTTATGGACGTGGCAATGGATATCTCCTCTGCTTTGTCAGAGCTCAAAAGCCAGGTGCCTGATATCACAGGCAGTCAGCTTGTAAAATCCGGCTTTGCAATCGGGCGTGATGTTATGGGCACTATGTCCAACACCCTTATACTTGCCTATATCGGCTCATCCCTTGCAACCACACTGCTGCTGGTGGCATACAACTCCTCCACTTTGCTTTTGTTCAACACCGAAATGATTGTTGTTGAGCTTTTGCAGGCAATTGCAGGCAGCTTTGGCATACTGCTGACAATCCCGCTGACAAGCTTTGCCTGCGGTGCGCTGTATGCAGATAAAA
>JAGBFE010000086.1 GCA_018109965.1 Oscillospiraceae bacterium
CATCCTGTTGCAGCTGGTGTAATCGAACTGGAAAACGACCTGCTGTGGAATATAGGCAACTCCAACGCATTAAGCAAAGCTTTTCCTGCTCAGGATATCCGTTTTTCGATGGTGAGATTTTCTTACCACTATTTTACTGAACTTGTAACTGCTGCAATGCACCTTGTAAGCGGAGCAAGCAACTATGACATAACAGTGTTTTTTGCAGGGCCTTTGTTCATCGCTGCAGAACTTGCTGCACTTGTTTCTTTGGGTAAATGTTATTTTACAGAGAACAAAGAAAAATTCTCACATGCATTTGTGTACATTCTTTTTATGTGTCAGTGTTTTTCAATGTTTGCGGTTATAAAAAATGGTGACGGTATTTTTGCAAATACATTGCTTAAACATATTGTTACAAATATTAACTCACAGGCTACAGCACTTATATTTATCTGTGTATTTCTGAGCATCTTCTGTACAGTTTCCCGTGCAAAGTTCAATGTTGGATTTATGCATATTATTGCACTGTTTGCTTCATTTTTTGTTCTCAGCTTCAGCAAAGGACCACAGGCGGCAATACTCCTGTGTGCATTTGCAATTACAATGATTTTTGTAATTGTATTTCACAAACCTGATTATATCAAAGCTGTCATTTCGCTTATTGGTATTGTTATGATATTTGTTGGCGTCTATTTCTTCCTGTATTCATCAGGTACCAATAACAGTATGATATTTTCGATTTTTGCAATGGAAAACAGTATTACATATCAGGTGTTAAGTCCATATGCTGACTGGCTGTGCAAGGTTTTGCCTATATCAGGCTATGTATGGCTTGTTTGCATAGGGATTATCAATTCATTCTGTATGCTGCCGTTTCAGTTTGCATTATGGGTTGCTGGTTTACCATCAGCGATAAAAAATATATTCAGACTTGATCCTACAAGAATGCTGCTCAATGGAGCTGTAGTGGGAGGATTTACAGCATATCATATTTTTTATCATTCCAGTTCAAGTCAGGCATATTTCGCATTGCTTGCCATGATACTGATTACTTTGCTGGCAACAGAACAGCTTCCAAAACTTAAATCGAAAATTTATTTCAGCTGGCCGCTTTGGCTTACAGGTGCAGCAGCTGTAATAACAGGTGTTTGTATGATCGGTGTTTTTTCTGCACAGGGAATTCAGCAATTTACACAAACTATCGGAATAGCAGAAAAAGTATACAGTGATGCGTATGTTTCTGCAGAAGATGAGCTTGCTATGGAATATCTTGCTCAAAATGCTCCGCAGGAAACAGTTTTTGCAACCAACAGGACAAGTACTACGCCGTGGGACAATAACGGCATCAGTAACTGCTATTCAGCTATGTCCGGTATTCAGGCATATATGGAAGGCTGGACATATGCAGTAACCAATATGGGTGTTGACCAGGCGGTTGTAACCCATAAACAAGACACAAATGCATTGTTTTTCAGCGAAGATACTGATATGGAAACTATTATTAACACCGCTGAACAGGAAGGTATCAACTGTCTTGTATATTCAAAAAGATGGCCGGGCAGTGTAAACCCACAACTTGTGCCTGATTATGAAAACAGCAGTGTTTCAATATATTTTATTGATAAGCAGTAATTAAACAAGGCAGGGATGAAATGTCTCTGCCTTGTTTGTATATTTAATTTGTATTGACAAAAAAACAGTATTTTGCTATTATAATTAAGTACTCAATTTGGGGGCGTAGCTCACCTGGGAGAGCGCTTGAATGGCATTCAAGAGGTAGTCGGTTCGATCCCGATCGTCTCCACCAAGATAAAAAAGCATTGAAAACACTTTCTTGTTTTCAATGCTTTTTGTCGTAATAGGGCAAAGTTAAATTTTTGACAACATTATTAACAATTAAAAGTAAGGAAGTGCAAAAAATGGAAGGTTTTAAGTTATTTTTAAAACGTAAGGATGTTGTCGTGTCAGGTAAACGATACGGTATTGATGCGCTTGGCGCTATGGCACAGGGGCTGTTCTGTACTTTGCTTGTAGGCACAATTCTCAACACAATCGGTCAGCAGTTTGGTATTGGTTTTCTCAACGAAATCATTGTAACAATCGGCAAGGGAGAAGGTGCAGCCGGTTACACAATCGGCGGTCTTGCTTCTGCAATGGTTGGTCCGGGCATTGCGGTGGCAATCGGGTTTGCCCTCAACTGTCCGTCTATGGTGCTGTTTTCGCTTATACCTGTGGGTTTTGCAACAAATGCAATGGCAGGTGCAGGCGGACCTCTGGCAGTTTATTTTGTAACAATCGTTGCAGCGGAACTTGGCAAACTTGTTTCAAAGGAAACAAAGGTTGATTTGCTTGTTACACCAAGCGTAACAATTCTTGCGGGTATTATGTTTGCAAAATTTGTTGCAGCGCCAATCGGTGCAGCAGC
>JAGBFE010000087.1 GCA_018109965.1 Oscillospiraceae bacterium
ATTGTTTTTATTTTTACAATGTCATATCATAAATACAGAAGGCGGTGAGTTTATGTATATACTTCTCGGTATTTTACTGTTCCATATTCTTGTGATTCTTGAAATGGCTAAAAAGTATAAGTAATATTTTTTGACAACTCTCTTTATATATAACGAAAGGAGGACCACCATGGCATACACCGAGCTTATCAAAAACTTTGAGCGTGTTCGTGAATATATGCGTCAGTTTTATCTTTACGGGTTCAAAAGCCGTGAAGAATACAGCGTAAAAAGTGCCCGCAGCTATGACGATGACCGCCGCCGTATTGAAACCTGGCTGGGTGAATATATGGGCTTTAAAAGCGGTGCAAACGGCAAAAATGTATTTATCTCCATAGACAGCCGTGCCGTAAAAAGCAATCCTCTTTTCAAAGCGTGGAAAACCTGTAGTTTTACCGACAAGGACATCACTTTGCATTTTATACTCCTTGATATACTCAAAAACCACCCTTGTGGCATAACCACAAGGGATATCTGCGATGTGATGGAAAACGACTATCTGCGCTGTTTTGAAGCACCGCTGTCCTTTGATGAATCCACCATCCGCAAAAAACTGAAGGAATACGAAAATCTTGGCATAGCTGCAGGCAAAAAGGATGGCAAAACTGTTGTATACACCCTTTGCAATGATGACACAAATGTGGATGCCGATGCCCTTGCCTTTTTCAGCGAAAGTGCGCCCTGTGGCGTAATAGGCAGTTTTATCGCAGACAAAAAGCCTGCAAACAATGATAATTTTGCATTCAAGCACCACTATATAACACAGACAATGGACAGCGAAATTCTTGCCAGACTGCTGTGTGCCATAAAGGAAAAACGCAATATCATCTCCACCAATCACAGTCCCCGCACCGAAAACACTGTCAGCATAAAATCTGTTCCGCTGAAAATTTTTATCAGCACACAGAACGGCAGACAGTATGTGATGGTGTACCACTACGATTTTGAGAGGATAATGTCCTACCGCCTTGACTACATAACCGATGTGGAACTGCTGGATGAATGTGAGAACTTTGACCATTACCGCGATATGCTGTGCCGTATGGAAAAGCATATGTGGGGTGTGAACGCCACAAGGCACGAGGACCATCTGTACCACGTGGAATTCACTGTATCCTTTGCAGAAAACGAAGGATTTGTATATAACCGTATGATGCGCGAAAAACGCTGCGGCAATGTGGAACTTGTAAGTAAAGGGCTGTGCAGATTTTCCGCCGATGTTTACAACGAGCAGGAGCTAGTACCGTGGATACGCAGCTTTGCAGGCCGTATTGTAAAAATCAGCTTCACCGACAATGAGCTTGAAGCGTCATTTAAAGAGGACCTCCGCAAGATGTACCAGATGTACTGTGAGGAAGGCGGTGACACAGATGCTGTTTAACGAAATTTACAGCCTTTACTACAAAGCGGTGGAAAAGGCAATTGACAGTGCCATAAAGGGTGAACTGAACGACAAAATCCTGAGGCAGATAATCCGCGAAAACGCCTTTTGTGAAAGTGAACTGACCATTGTACCTGCCATAAAGGAAGAAAAATGGCAGATAGTCTGTGCTGACGGCTCAACACCTAAACAGCACACTCAGTC
>JAGBFE010000088.1 GCA_018109965.1 Oscillospiraceae bacterium
CGAATATCCTTCCAGCGGGCGCAAGGTTAAATCCCTTGCAGGAAACACCTGGCTTTTTTCACCGAAAAACATTAAATCTTCGTTAAGTCGGTTTGCACTTTTTTCGTCCTTGGCAAGCACAAGCACAGTGCGGCCTGTCTGCTGCTGTACAGCCGATATAAATGCGGCACGGGCAGTCTGCGACAAGCCGAAAAGGGCAATCGGAGAGGAGTAGGAACATATTTCGTTGTAAAGCTTTATAAATTCCTGGGTTTTTGCAATTTCCTTTAAAAGCATAATTTCTCCTTTTTGTATGTTTTTCGACAAAAATTACTGTATGTTTACGCAAGCTGATAAAATTTGCGATTAGTTTCCATTTTATGTAACAGTTCACCATATATTATGTGCTTTACAGCATTGACGGTGGCTGTTTGTGTTACCTGCATTTGGCACATATTTTGACAAAATCTGCAATGTGTATAACGAGCAGTTGCCGTACAAGGGCTTTGATACCCCTGTACGGCTTCTGTAAAAATTATCTGTTATATAAGTTCATAGCCTTCTGGCTGTCGCCTTTTACCATAAGCTTTACAGCTTTGTGAGCATCCTCAAAACGGTCTGCCAAAAGTTTTTTGTCGCTGTCGGTAAATTTGCCCAGCACCCAGTCGGCAAGGTCATAGTCGGGATGAGGCTTTTGCCCCACGCCCATTTTTATTCTTGGAAAATCCTGTCCTATATGGCTGATAATGCTTTTTATGCCGTTGTGGCCCCCTGCACTGCCTTTGGCGCGGATGCGCATTTTGCCCACATCAAGGGAAACATCATCAAATATAACAATGATATTTTCCGCAGGAACTTTATAGAAATTTGCTGCCTGCATAACTGCTTCACCCGACAGGTTCATAAATGTCTGGGGCTTTAACAGCATAACCTTGCAGCCTTCGGTTTCCCACACTCCGTACAAAGCCGAAAACTTTGCCTTGGTGACAGAAACATTGTTTTCCTTTGCAATGTAGTCCACAGTTTCAAACCCGATGTTGTGACGGGTGTTGCTGTATTTGCTGCCTGGATTTCCAAGACCTGCTACTATGTAGTCTATACTCTGATTTGATTTTTTTAAAAACATATTAGTCAAACAAAGATGAGAGACACTGGTCGTTGTAAATTCTCTTGATTGCTTCTGCAAATACTTCAGCTACTGTAACAACATCGATTTTGTCAAGATGTTTTTCTTCAGGAAGCTGGATTGTATCAAGCAGGATAAGTTCTTCGATAGCAGAATCTTTGATTCTCTGGATTGCAGGACCGGAAAGAACCCCGTGTGTTGCACATGCTCTTACAGATTTTGCACCGCGTTCTTTAAGTGCGTTTGCTGCATTGCAGAGTGTACCTGCTGTATCGATGATATCGTCGATAATAACAACGTTTTTGTCTTTGATATCGCCGATGATATTCATAACTTCAGAAACGTTTGCTTTTGGACGGCGTTTGTCAATAATTGCAATTGGTGCATCAAGGAAGTTTGCAAAGTTTCTTGCTCTTGTAACAGAACCAAGGTCAGGGCTTACTACTACAAGGTCTTCAATTCCTTTTTTAACAAATTCTCTTGCAAGAATAGGCATGCCTACAAGATGGTCAAGCGGGATGTTGAAAAAGCCCTGAATCTGTGCTGCATGAAGGTCCATTGTCAGCACGCGGTCAGCACCTGCTGTTGTGATAAGGTCAGCAACAAGTTTTGCTGTGATTGGGTCGCGGGATTTGCTTTTTCTGTCCTGACGTGCATAGCCATAGTATGGCATAACTGCTGTGATGCGGCCTGCGGAAGCGCGTTTAAGAGCATCAATCATAATGAGCAGTTCCATAAGATTGTTGTTTACAGGAGCGTTTGTGCTCTGAACAACAAATACGTCGCTGCCACGAACTGTTTCCTGAATAGAAACAGCAATTTCACCGTCAGAGAATGTGCTTACTTCACATTTACACAAAGGCATACCCATCTGGTCTGCGATTTTCTGTGCCAGTTCCTTGCTGGAGTTGGCGGCAAAAATTTTGATGTCTTTACCATGAATATTCATTTTGTACCTCTTTTTTCTCTTGTTATCTATTTTAAATGTTTAAAATATTAAAGCCAAATATTATTTAACCCTTATATTGTAACCTTATTTGGAATGTTTTTCAATATATTTTGCAAGTTTTTCTTTTGCCCATTCCTGTTTGTTTTCCTGTCTTGCACGTGCAATGGCCAGGTCACCGCTGGGAACATCCTTTGTAATGGTTGAGCCTGCAGCTGTATAAGCACCGTCCCCCACCTTTACAGGTGCAACAAGGTTTGTGTTGCAGCCGATAAATGCATAGTCCCCGATGGTTGTGCGGTTTTTGTTTGTACCGTCATAGTTTACAGTAACAACACCGCAGCCGAAGTTAACATGTCTGCCCACATCGCTGTCACCCACATATGTAAGATGGGAAATTGATGTGCCTTCGCCGATTGTGGAATTTTTAACTTCCACGAAATCGCCGATTTTAACTTTTTTGCAGATATGGCTGTTTGGACGCAGCTGTGTGAAAGGACCGATTTTGGCATCATCTTCCACAACCGATTCACTTGCCTGTGATGCATTGAACACAACGCCGTTGCCCACTGTGCAGTCGGTAAGCATACTGTTTGGGCCGATAACACAGTTTTCGCCTATTGTTGTGTTTCCGCGCAGAATTGTTCCGGGCAGAATCTGTGTGCCTTTGCCGATTTTAACTTCGGGGTCAATCACAACACCGTGGCTTGTAAAAAACTCAACACCGTTTGCCTCATGTTTTTCAATAATTTCCAGGTAATATTTTTCCTTTTCAGCAACTGACATATTATATCCTCTTTTACTTAAAAATACGGTATGCATACTTTCACACCTTAATAACTATATCATACCCTATTATGCATTTTTTTCAAGTGTTTATTTCTGTTTTTGTGATAAATGTTTATAAAATAAATTTATACATCTTGCAAAAAGAATATTTTGTTTTAAATTCACTGCGATTTTATATATCTGCAGCATTTGATTTTTGCTGTACAATATTGTATTATTTAGCATAATGAAAGGGGTGAAAAATATGGAATTCAACATACACAAATTCATCAGACAACTCACCAAAAACCTGCTTTTATCCATATTTTTTGTCATCTATCTTGTTTTGTTTGTATATCTGTTTTTCAACAAAGGAATTTATGTTGACGGGCACTTTTACAAAAAGAGTGCAAATCTGACACAAATCACCTACAGTGCCAACTCAATAGGCGCAGATTTTGACAAAATCGTATTGGAAAAATTTATAGACAAATCAATCATAACCATTGATGACAAATACACTGTGACCGTTTTTTCATCGGGCAGTTTTGACAATGTTGTCAGCACAAGCAGCGAAATCAGCAGCATTGATGCAGACTGGCTGTCCATAGCAAATCAGAATGCCGAAAAAATACGGGGTTTCGGGCAAAAATCGTGGTTTGGTGTGGTAATCATATACATTTTGTTCTTTTTGTCAAAGAAATACAATGTTCAGCTTTATTCGTTTTTCCGCCGTGGCAAAGCTGCAGGAGAAAAATATTACCGCTGCTTTGACATTGCTTTCAACATTTTTTGTGTTGCCGCACTGATTTATCTTATTATCCCATTTTGACAATACTGCAAATCGCTTGATACAACAAACTAAAAGGGACGGCTTTTGAGGGCCGTCCCTTTTAGTTTTGGGTATTATAAAGTTTAGAAGTACATCTAAAAACCAAATTGACAAAAAATTGTCAACGCCACTATATTATCACAAACAATGTGCTTTTTCAATGGCAATTTCACAATTTGTCCATTCCAAATTATTATAGCTGCTGCAGGTTAAAAACATGCATAAAGAGCAATTATGTTTTTAACAATTTCCACGCATTTTTCCATATTTTCTTTTGTTGTGTATTCGTATTTGCCGTGGAAGTTTGCACCACCTGTTGCAAGGTTTGGACAAGGCAGACCCATATAGCTCAGTCTTGCGCCGTCTGTACCGCCGCGGATTGCAACGTTGCGTGGTACAAGCCCTGCCTGCTGAATAGCTTTGTTTGCATTTTCAACAAGGTGGAAATGGGGCAGAACCATCTGTTTCATGTTGCGGTAACTCATTTTTGTTTCAACTTCAACAAGTTCCTTGCCGTATTTTTTGTTGAGGAATGCAGCAATGTCGTGCATCATCTGCTGTTTCTGTTCAATTTTTTCATCATCGTGGTCACGGAGAATGTAGCGGAACACTGTTTTTTCAGTGCTGCCTTCAAAATCTGTCAGATGATAGAAGCCTTCAAAGCCTTCGGTATATTCCGGTCTTTCAAATTCAGGTATCATTGCGTCAAATTCAAAAGCAACACGCTGGCTGTTAATCATCTGGTTTTTGGAGGAACCAGGGTGAATGGAACGGCCTGTTACTGTGATTTTTGCGCTGGCTGCGTTGAAGCATTCGTATTCAATTTCGCCAGGCAGACCGCCGTCAACTGTGTAGGCATACTGTGCTCCAAAACCTTCGATGTCAAACAGGTCTGCACCGCGGCCGATTTCTTCGTCAGGTGTAAAACCAACCACAATTTTGCCGTGTGGCATATCACTGTGGATGATTTCGTCCACTGCCTGCATAATAACCGCAATACCCGCCTTGTCGTCTGCGCCAAGCAGGCTTGTGCCGTCAGTTGTGATAAGTGTGTGACCTTTAAAGCCTTTGAGTTCAGGGAATTCTTCAACACTCAGGATGTCGCCGCTGCCTTTGAGAAGCACATTTTCGCCGTCATAATTTTCAATAATCTGAGGTTTGATGTCAAAGCCATTGAATTCCGGTGCTGTGTCCATATGTGCAATAAAGCCGATGCATGGTTTGTCTTCATATCCCTCTGTTGCAGGAATATCACCGTAAACATAGCCGCGGTCAATGCGCACGTTCTGGATACCAATTTCCAGCATCTGTGCCATAACAAACTTTGCAACTTCAAGCTGCTGTGGTGAGGAAGGACAGTTTTCGCAGAATTCGTCGGATGGTGAACCGATTTTTATGTAACTTAAAAATTTTTCTGTAACGCCCATAGCAATATCTCCTTTTGTATGTAGCAATTCAATTTACCACTATTGTAGCACAAAAAATAAAAAAATCACTATATTTTTTAGATAATTTGCTTTATATACTTTAAATATTATAAAAAATGTGCTAAAATTAATTGATTGCAGCTTTTGCTGTAAAATTTTGTAAATAATAAGCTTAAAGCTTTGGAGGATATTTTATGTCAGATTCAGTTTTTACAGGTAAAACTCTTTTGATCACAGGTGGTACAGGCAGCTTTGGCCACACTGTACTCAAACATTTTTTAACAACAGATATCGGCGAAATCCGCATTTTCTCCCGTGATGAAAAGAAACAGGATGATATGCGTCACGAACTTCAGGTTTCTCACCCTGTTGAAAGCCAGAAAGTTAAATTCTACATTGGTGATGTAAGAGACATCAACAGTGTTGACAACGCTATGAACGGCGTTGACTTTATTTTCCACGCTGCTGCACTCAAACAGGTTCCATCCTGCGAATTTTTCCCTGTTGAAGCAGTAAAAACAAACGTGCTCGGCACAGAAAACGTGCTTACAAGTGCAATCCGTCACGGTGTAAAACGCGTGGTTTGCCTTTCCACAGACAAAGCAGCATATCCAATCAACGCAATGGGTATCTCCAAAGCTATGATGGAAAAGGTTATTGTTGCAAAATCCAGAACAGTTGACCCTGAAAAAACAACAATCTGCTGCACAAGATACGGCAATGTTATGTGCAGCCGCGGCAGTGTTATCCCTCTTTTCCGTGAACAGATCAGACAGGGCAACCCACTGACAATCACAAACCCTGAAATGACAAGATTCCTTATGAACCTTGATGAAGCTGTTGACCTTGTTGTGTTTGCATTTACACACGGTCAGGCAGGCGACTTGTTTGTCCAGAAATCCCCTGCCTGCACAATCGGTGACCTTGCAAAAGCAACACAGGAGCTGTTTGGCAACACAGGCATCAAAATCATCGGCGAAAGACACGGTGAAAAACTGTTTGAAACACTGCTTACTGAAGAAGAAGCTGCAAAAGCTA
>JAGBFE010000089.1 GCA_018109965.1 Oscillospiraceae bacterium
AACAGACAAGGAGCAGGCTTCGGGCATAGGTTTTGTAATGCAGGACCCCGACAGTCAGATTGTTACAGATAAAGTGTGGCACGAGCTGGCCTTTGGGTTGGAAAGCCTTGGCTACAAAACGGCAGAAATACGCACAAGAGTGGCCGAAATGGCAAGCTTTTTCGGCATACAGACATGGTTCCACAAAGAGGTTACCAGCTTGTCAGGCGGTCAGAAGCAGCTGCTTAATCTGGCATCGGTTATGGTTATGCAGCCAGATATTTTAATTCTGGATGAACCTACAAGTCAGCTTGACCCTATTGCTGCAACAGATTTTTTGCAGACGCTGGGACGCATCAACAGGGAACTTGGCACAACTATAGTAATGACAGAGCATAGACTGGATGAAGTGATACCGCTGGCAGATAGGCTTGTTGTTATGGACAGCGGCAAGGTTATAGCGGACAATACTCCGCAAAAATCATTTGAGTTGCTGCAACAGGAAAATCATAAAATGATGCTTTCAATGCCTACACCTATGCGCATATGGAGCAGTATAGGCGAGGGATATTTTTGCCCGCTTACAATAAGCAGAGGAAAAGCGTTTCTTACCGAATGGTCCCAAAGCAATAATATCCACGCTTTACCAAAAAACAGCAAAATGGATTTTACAAATCCTCCGTGTATAAATATGGAGGATGTGTGGTTCAGATATGACAAAAATGGTGCGGATATAGTAAAAGGTTTGTCTTTCAAAGCGTATTACGGGCAGCTGTTCTGCATTTTGGGTGGAAATGGCACAGGCAAAACAACAACAATGTCACTTATAAACGGTAACAACAAACCATACAGAGGCAAAATAACCACTGATAAGGTTAAAATTGTTTCTCTGCCGCAAAACCCTCAGATGATTCTGGTAAAGAAAAATGTAAGAGAAGAGTTGTTCTCGGTTTTTGACAAAAACAAGTGTGAAGAAATGTCAAAAGAAGTAGGTAAGATGGTATCGATGTGCAGATTAAACGGTCTGCTGGACCGACATCCATACGATTTGTCAGGCGGTGAACAGCAGCGTGTTGCACTTGCAAAAATTTTGCTGCAAAACCCTGATATAATTCTTATGGACGAACCTACAAAAGGTCTGGACGGCGAGTTTAAAACTGTCTTTGCAGCGATACTGGAAAAGCTGAAAAAGCAGGGCAAATGTATTGTAATGGTAAGCCACGATGTGGATTTTTGTGCAGCATATGCTGACAGATGCGGTTTGTTTTTTGATGGAACAATTGTAAGCGAGGATACACCAAGACCTTTCTTTTCGGGCAAAAACTTTTACACAACGGCAGCCAACCGTATGTCGAGGCATATTATTCCAAACGCAGTTACTGCTGATGACGTGATACTGGCCTGTAAAGGATGTGCAGATAAAAAACAGATAGTGTCTGTAGATGAAGAAGATGCTGATATAGCCCCGCCAGCCAGCCTTAAACCAAATAGTATTCCTTTATGGCGGCGAATTGCAGGTGCAATAAGCGGAATAATGTTTGCAGTACTGCTTGTAATAATATCGGTAAAAACAGATTTAAGCGAACTGTATACAAATGACTATTTTATAAAAGAAAATCTGTTTACATATGTGTTATTGTTTTTGTCCTTGATTGTATTTGCTTTATGTACGGGCAAAAAAGCCTCTGAACACGAAATAAAGTTCAACAAGGGCAAACTAAGCAAAAGAACAAAAGCGTGTGTGGTATTGTCACTTATTGCTATACCGTTAACAATTGCTGTGGGCATAACATTTTTTGGCGGCAGAAAGTATATGTTTATTGCAATGCTGATTATACTCGAAACAATGGTACCGTTTTTTCTTATATTTGAAGGACGAAAACCTCAGGCGAGAGAACTGGTTATTCTGGCGGTGTTAAGTGCCCTTGCAATAGGCGGCAGAATGGCTTTTTTTGCACTTCCAGGGTTTAAGCCTGTTGCAGCAATGGTTATAATAACGGGTGTCGCTTTTGGCGGTGAAGCTGGTTTTATGGTTGGTGCAATAACAATGCTTTGCTCCAACATAGTTTTTGGTCAGGGACCGTGGACCCCGTGGCAGATGTTTGCAATGGGTGTAATAGGTTTGCTGGCAGGCATTATGCTGCGGAAAGGTGTTCTGCACAGAGACAGGCTGGCAATAACAGTTTTTGGTGTGCTGGCAACATTTATAATTTACGGCGGAATAATGAACCCTGCATCAGTAATAATGTATCAGCCAAACGTAAACCTTGAAATGATAATAGCAGCATATATGACAGGCGTGCCTGCTGATGCGGTGCATGCAGCGTCAACAGGTGTTTTCCTGTGGATGCTGTCAGAACCAATGCTGGAAAAACTGGACCGCGTAAAGGTGAAATACGGGTTATTGGAAAAGTAGAGATATTTTATTTGGTAATATATTTGAAGGTGGAGAGAGGTTTACAGAATCAAATATAATGATTTAAACAAAGGTCTGTTTTACAGAAGGAACTATTTGATTACTATATATGAACAAAAAATAATTTCAGTTGCTCTGAAATAATTGCATTCGATATTGATTATCAATGGAGCAAAAATAAGTATATTTACATAACCATTTAACACTTGATAAAAAATGTCATAACTTTTGTCATAACTTTTTGCGTAAAACTGTGGTGTCTGCGGTTATCTGCGATACGCGGTGAAATTATTACGAACAAACAAAGAAAGCTCTGAAATTGTATATTTCAGGGCTTTTTGATGCTATTTTTCGCTATTTTGGGTCAAAAATGGTATAAAAAACAAAAAACCGACATCTTTTGGATGTCGGTTCGTTGGTGCGCTGGAAGGGACTCGAACCCCCGACCCCTTGATTCGTAGTCAAGTACTCTATCCAGCTGAGCTACCAGCGCATAACGCTATATTATATTACCATCAGAAAAGCATTTTGTCAAGGACTTTTTTGAATTTTTTAAAATTTTTATATTATATTTCGTCATAATATTTCAAAAGAATTTTTTTATCGTATATGTGGGGCTTAAACTGATTTTACACATTGTATCGCAAATATTGGAAACAACGCTTATAATTTCAAAAAAATGAGCGATACTATTTACATAAAAATGTAAAAGGAGTTTGCATATGAGAGCAACAGGTGTTGTGAGAAGAATTGATGATCTGGGCAGAATTGTTATTCCCAAGGAAATACGGCGCACTATGCGCATGCGTGAAGGCGACCCGCTGGAAATTTTTACCGGACAGGGCGGCGAGATAATCTTTAAAAAATATTCCATTATGGCAGAATTGTCGGAGTTCAGCCAGAGTTATGCTGACAGCCTTTACAAAGTCAGCGGGCTCAACTGTGTTATTTTTGACAGTGACAAGGTGATTGCTTACACGGGACAGGGAAAAAAGGAAGTTATAAATGCTGCGGCAGCAAAAGAGATTGAGGATATGCTGGCGGCCCGTACAAGCTATTTTAAACAGTATTCAACCGAAAAAGCAATATATCCTTATCAGCGCAGCGAGCAATGTGTTATCGGTGCTGTGCCGATAATTGCGGCAGGGGACGGCATTGGTGTTGTAGCATTGCTTGGCAGCGAAACTGACACCATTACCGATGCACAGAAAAAACTGCTGGTGCTTACAGGCACATTTCTGGCAAACCACCTGGAAATTTAGGTGAACACTATGCGCACAAATAAAAATCAGTACGACAAAATGGTCAAAAGGGCGTCACCGCCGTCCCGTGTGCTTAAAAACTGCATATGGGCGTTTTTTACGGGAGGTACAATCTGCCTTATCGGTGAAGTGATGGTAAAAGCGTATATGCAGGCAAACTATACGCAGGCTGATGCCCGCACACTGACAAGCATAACGCTGGTGGGGATGTCGGCAGTGTTCACCGCTATGGGGTGGTACAGCCGCCTTGCCAAACGGGCGGGGGCTGGCACCCTTGTGCCGATAACAGGCTTTGCCAATGCGGTGGTCAGCCCGGCTATAGAGTTTAAAAGCGAGGGATATATCACGGGCGTGGCCTCAAAAATGTTTATTATTGCAGGACCTGTGATTGTTTACGGAATTATTGCCAGTGTGGTTTATGGGTTGATACTTTATCTGAAAGGCAGGTTTGGAATATAGATGTACATCGAATACAAAAAGCCTGTCTTTATCACAACAACAGCGGCGGTAGCGGGTAAAAAAGAGAGCGAGGGCCCGTTGGCTGACAGCTTTGACGAAACAACCGTTGATGACTATTTTGGTATGGACACCTGGGAAAAGGCAGAAAGCGAGATGCAGTCCCGCTGTATAAAGCATCTGCTGCACAAAAAAGGCATCGGCAAAGGTGATGTAAACCTGCTCTGTGGCGGGGATTTGTGCAAT
>JAGBFE010000090.1 GCA_018109965.1 Oscillospiraceae bacterium
AGCGTAAGCACCGGAGTAGCCATAGCTGCCGTTGTAGTCAATTTCACCGCTGCTGTCCTGTATAATCATTGCAAAGTAGCTTTCTTCCCCGCCTGCTGTGCGCAGGTACTGGCCAACAGGACTGCCCTCCGCATCATAAACCACACGGTCTTCCGGATTTTCAAAGTATTTTTCCATTTCCTGTGCACTGAGGAGGAACAGTCTGTCTGTTGTGTCATTGCCTGAAGAAACGCCTGTTTTTGGGTTTGCAGGGTTTGATACGGCTGTTTCGAGGATAAATTCCTGTTCTTCGGCAGTAAACATTACATCCATATTTGGCTGAAAATTAAGATAATCTCTTACCTGACTGTTTTCCCATGTATGCACTTCATCGTCTGCAAACATATACATAGTGTCAATATAGCCGTCCATAATCAGCAGTGCTTTTTTGTTTTCTGTGTCAACATCAAGCACCAGCCATTTGTAAGAGTTGTCTTCGCTGTCTTTGCCGAAAGCGGACAGATTGAGCACTGTTGAAACCAGTTTTTCCTTGTCTGTCTGTGTCAGTTCACCGTTCTGATGGGTGCCGCCCTGCTGTTCATTCTGCTGCTCGCCGCCTGTGTCTTCGGGTGCAGGGGTGCTGCTGCCACAAGCAGCAAGAGACAGCATCATTGCCAGAGCAATAATAATTGATAACAGTTTTTTCATAATTTCGCCTCCCTTGTTGATATTGATTTTATGTCAATAAAATTGGTGTGAACTTTTTTGGGTATGTTTTTTTGAAGATAACATTCCCTTTTTTGTTCTTTGTCTTGTTTTGTGCTTTATATCAGTGTCAGCCTGCCGTCAAGCTGGCGGTCAAGCTGCTGATGCGCCATAAAGTATTCTTCCAGTATATCGTTTGTGGATGTGGAGACCACAACAGGCTTTTTGTTTGCTGCAACCTCTGCCAGCGGTACGCTGAAAAACTCGTCAAAGTTGAGATAGTGGAATTTCTGTATACATACCCTTAGCAGCCTGTCGTCAGCTATAGCTTCACCTTCAAAAGTAAATTCCAGCATCTCTCTTTTCGCCTTGTCGTAAACCACCTTCAAGCCTTTGGACAGCTGATAAAACTCGCAGTGGTCGCCCTGCCAGGTTTCGTCCCGCAGCATAAACATAAGCATTCTTTTAAGCTGTGCCCCTGTTACTGTCAGCATATACTGCGGGTCATCGTAGGCAAAGCATTCGATAAAGTCCTGATAAACCACCATTGGTCCCATGCGTGTTCTGCGTATACTGCCGCTGCCGAACAGTGTTATATCCACACCAAGACTTTCCTTTATTATATCCGCCACCAGACCGCCAAGCTCGGTTTCCATATTTCTGGCAGGATGGGTAAGTTCCCGTTTAAAACGTGTTATCGGTCTGCCGTATTTTTTGTCTGTCTGTGCCTTGTAGCCGTTAATTATATTTTCTATATCCGCATCTCTTGGGCAGCCTTCGGCAATGGGGACTGCTTTCCACTCATAGCTTTCTATGCAGTTGTTGTAGGTGTCCACCTCAATGTCAAAACGGCCAATCTGGTCGGTACCTGTGCCTGCCTGAACAATGGCAATGCCGTTTACAATTTCAGGCTGCTGGATAAAGGTGTGGCTGTGACCGCCGATGATGATATCCACGCCCCATGCAGGGTCAAGTTCTGCCGCAAGGCGTTTGTCTTCTTCAAAGCCTATGTGGGTAAGCAGCACGGTAAGATCGATATCTGTGGCATGGTAGGCGTTGCAGATGCGGCCAACCTCTTTTGCTGCCTCGTGTATATCCACAAAGCTGCCGATAATATCCTCTTTTTTGGTCTGATTCATAACCTCTTCGGTAAGAACGCCGATAAAGAGGATTTTCATTCCGTCAATCTCCTTTATCAGATAGGGCTGAAACAGGCGGGCAAAGTTGCTTTTTATGTAAAGGTTTGCATTGATTATCGGGAATTTTGCACATTTTTCAAGGAACAGCAGATGCCCTATGCCGTAATCGGTTTCGTGATTGCCTATTGTAACCACATCAGGCGCAAGGGCGTTCATAATTTCAATTGTGCTTAAACCCTTGTATTCGGTGTCGATAATTGACCCGCGGAACATATCCCCCGCAATGCAGTAGAGGGTGTTTTTTTCTTCTCTTCGCACCTTGTCCACATAGCCCGACAGCATGCTTACGCCACCTGTCAGCTTTTCGTCCAGTTTTTCGGCGGTAAAGTCGCCGTGCATATCATTGGAATGTAAAATTGTCAGCTTTTTATATCTTCCCATATTGCCGCCCCTTTCTTTATATAAATGTGCTGTTTTAATATATTAATGTCCCGGCAGTGCACCGCTTATATTTTCTTCAAAGGTAAAGCCGCCCACGGTAATTTTGCCTTTGGACTGTGTTCTCACAACATTTGAAACCTTGCCGTTTAACGGGTCTTTGTACTGCGATTTGGTTGTGGTGGTTTCCACGGTGCTGCCCAGCAAGCCACCGCCGCCTGAAACCGATGTGGTGCGGTAGGTGGATCGGTCTATCAGTTCGCCGTCAGAGTTATACACCTCGATAGAACCTGTGGTTTCCCGTGCGTCAACGCTTGGCAGGCCTGCTACAATCTGGCCTTTTGCCATACCCACAACATTTTCCAGTGTAACAAGGGCACCCTCGATATCCCTTAAGTTTTCAATGGTGTCATATAAGTCTTTAAGACCTGCAACAGTTTTGTCCAGCTGACCAAGGCCCGGCAGACCTGCAAGGGTAGTGGATGCAACATTTTTGGATGTATTGCCTGTTTTAAAATCGTGTTCATAGATAACATCGTGGCCGAATGCACCATAGCCGTAGCTGATGTTGCCATCTTCTGTGTAGCCGATATAAACCTGAATAGGGCTGAAAGGAGGGAAGCCCAGCTGATAGGAAGATGAACGCTGCTGCTGTTCTGCTTTGGCTTTTTCCAGCTTTGCCTGCTGTACATTTGCCTGTGCCTGTTGGTTGGCGGATTCTATCCTTTTGATTTCTGCCATTTCCAGTTTTTCACGGCATCCGTTTATAGTGCCGGCATATTTGTTTACTTCC
>JAGBFE010000091.1 GCA_018109965.1 Oscillospiraceae bacterium
GCTGCGGGTGCGGGAAAAACAGTCTATATAGGGCAGTTTATTAAAGATATGGAATATCACGAAGTAGGTGTTCTGCGTTCATTAAAGGGTGTTACTGTGGAGCTGTACGGCTCAGGTGACGGCTGCTTTATTGACAGAGTACCTGCACAAAAGGACCTTGATGCTGCAGCCCTTGCGGTGCAAAAGGCAACGGAAGCTGCATCGGGCGGGAAATATGATGTGGTTATTCTTGACGAAATCAACATTGCCCACACATTGCGCCTTGTTACAGAACAGCAGATGCTGGATATTATGGATAGCAAAGCCGAAAAAACAGAGCTTATATTCACAGGTCGCAACTGTCCGCAAAAGGTGCTGGATAAAGCCGACCTTGTAACCGAAATGAAGGAAATCCGCCATTACTATGCAACCAAAGGTCTGCTTGCCCGTGACGGTATCGAAAGATAAAAATATCATATAGTCAGAGTTAACGCCCCGCATTATTGCATTGCAGTAATACAGGGCGTTTTGTTATAAAAACAGTTTGACAAATATATTATCAACTTGTAAAATATTATGTTTTTGGCATTTTATGATAGACTGTAAGCAGTACAGTATGATAGTATATAAATATTAAAACGAAATGGAGAACAGCGTATGACAAGTATTTTCAAAAGACGCAGTGTGCGCAGATATACAGACCGGAAAATTGAAAAGGAAAAGATTGAATGCATGCTCCGTGCAGCGATGCAGGCACCTTCTGCCTGCAATCAGCAGCCTTGGGAGTTTATAGTGGTGGAGGACAAACAGACTGTGGAACAACTGTCAAAATTCAGCCCATATGCCCGTATGCTGCTGGAAGCACCACTGGCAATAATAATTCTGGAAAAAACCACTGACCTTATTGCTCCGGCATTCACTCAGCAGGACCTTGGTGCCTGCACACAGAATCTGCTTTTGCAGGCAGTGGAAGAAAAACTTGGTGCAGTATGGCTTGGCGTTTCCAAAGGTGATGACAGAGAAAAATTTATTGTGGATATGTTCAATATTCCAACAGGCTTAAGACCTTTTGGTGTTATTTCTGTGGGTTATCCTATGAATGCAGATGCAAACAGTTTTGTTGACAGATATGATGAAAAAAGGGTACATTACGGAAGTTTTTAAGATAAATAAATGATAAAAAATACTGTATTGATATTGGTGGCAGCAGTTATGCTGTTCCTGTTTATAAAGGATTCGCCCGTAACAAAAAAGATATGGGCAGTATCTGTGGCAGCGGTATCGGCAGCGGCAACAGTATATTCTGTTATTGTATACTGTGGTTTCAAATCTGACGTTAACAGCCAGGATATAGAGTATGCCTCAAAGGCAAAGTATATTCGGGATTTCAATGTGTACATTGTATGTATTGCAGTTTTAATGCTGATAACTGCGTTGCTTTTGGGATTGGGATATTACACAATCAAAAAACAAAAAAACAACAGCAATCCCGATGTCTTTGTTGAGTATATAATTATCGGAACAGTATTGGCTGTTGCTATAGCTGTTTATTTTACAGGCACATCTTTTGCCTTGACACATATGAGCAAATACTTTGATGTATCATTTTACCCTACAGCCGTTTCGTCGGCTATGATAGGAACAATAGTTGCAAATGTGCTTCTGTATATGAAAATATTACAATAAAACATTATGGCGGTAACTCGTGTGAGTTACCGCCATATATTTTGTGTCAATTTATATCAGAACAATATTAGAACAAACCGCTGATAACGCCTTTTTCGTCAACATCGATTTTTTCAGCTGCAGGAACTTTTGGAAGACCAGGCATTGTCATGATTTCGCCTGTGAGGGCTACAATAAAGCCGGCACCTGCAGAAACTTTAAGGTTTCTTACTGTTACTTCAAAGTCTGTTGGTGCACCAAGTTTTGTCTGGTCATCTGTAAGGCTGTACTGTGTTTTAGCAACACAGATTGGGTAATTGCCAAAGCCCTGTGCTTCAAGTTCTTTAGCCTGTTTTGCTGCCTGTGCTGTCAGTACAACACGTTTGCCGCCGTAGATTTTCTGAACAATCTGGTTGAGCTTGTCTTCAATGCTGCCTTCCAGTTCGTAGGAGTATGTAAAGTCGTCGTTTGGAAGTTCAACAAGACGGAGAACTTCTTCTGCCAGAACTTTGCCGCCTTCGCCGCCTTTTGCCCAAACTTCGCTGAGTGCTACATTTACGCCAAGTTCTTTACATCTTGCTTCAACAAGGTCAAGTTCAGCTTTTGTATCTGTTGGGAATGCGTTGATTGCAACAACACATGGGAGTTTGTAAACATTTTTGATGTTGCTTACGTGTTTAAGCAAGTTTGGCAGACCTTTTTCAAGAGCTTCAAGGTTTTCTGTGCCAAGGTCAGCTTTTGCAACGCCGCCGTTGTATTTGAGTGCTTTTACTGTTGCAACAATAACTACAGCATTTGGTTTGATACCTGCCATACGGCATTTGATGTCAAGGAATTTTTCTGCACCAAGGTCAGCACCAAAGCCTGCTTCTGTAATTGTGTAGTCTGCAAGCTTCATTGCCATTTTTGTTGCTGTTACAGAGTTACAGCCGTGTGCAATATTTGCAAAAGGACCGCCGTGTACAATTGCAGGAACTTTTTCAAGTGTCTGTACAAGGTTTGGTTTGAGTGCGTCTTTGAGCAATGCAGCCATTGCACCGTG
This sequence comes from Oscillospiraceae bacterium, assembly GCA_018109965.1. The sequence continues at coordinate 2,687 of JAGBFE010000091.1, forward strand.
TGCTTTAAGGTCACCAGCTGTTACAGGTTTCTGTTCTGCAACTTTGCCGTATGTATAACCGATAACAATGCGGGAAAGTCTTTCTTTAAGGTCTGTGATGTCGCTTGCAAGGCAGAGAACAGCCATAATTTCAGAAGCAACTGTGATGTCGTAGCCGTCTTCTCTTGGTGTGCCGTTTGCTTTGCCGTTAAGGCCGTCAACAATGCTTCTCAGCTGACGGTCATTCATGTCAACACAGCGTCTCCATGTGATTTTTCTTGGGTCTATGTTAAGTTCGTTGCCCTGATAGATGTGGTTGTCAATCATTGCAGCCAAAAGGTTGTTTGCTGCGCCGATTGCGTGGAAGTCACCTGTAAAGTGAAGGTTAATATCTTCCATTGGTACAACCTGTGCATAGCCACCGCCTGCTGCACCGCCTTTAACACCAAAAACAGGGCCAAGGGATGGTTCGCGCAATGCAACCATTACATTTTTGCCAAGTGCCTGTAAACCGTCTGCAAGACCGATTGTAGTTGTTGTTTTGCCTTCACCTGCAGGTGTTGGGTTGATAGCTGTTACAAGAACAAGCTTGCCGTCTTTTTTGTCTGTTTCTCTGAGAAGATTGTAGTCGATTTTTGCTTTGTATTTGCCGTACTGTTCAAGATATTTGTCATCAATCCCTGCTTTTGCAGCAATTTCTGTGATAGGCGCCATCTGGCATTCCTGTGCAATCTGAATGTCTGTTTTGAATTCCATGGTTTTTCCTCCTGATTAAATAGAAAAAATCTTTTAAATTACTTGTTTTGCCGATATAAAGCGTACAGGTTGGACAAAAGTTTTATAATAAAACAAAAAGACCGTCCCGGCACGCAAAATAAACAGCGCCCAGGCGGTCGACATAACAATCCAATGTGCTCCACGTGGTTAATCCCACTTATCCGCCAGTCGCACATCTTCTGAATTTATTATACAGTAACCATTTGCCTTTTGCAAGATGTTCATATGTAAAAAAAATGTTAATAACAATTTATATTTTGTGCAAAAGAGACAATAAAGCAGAGCGATATTAAACAGAACAGCTGATTGCAAAGACACAGAAGGATATAGTATACTTTAATAAAATATTGGCGTTAGTTAATATATCAGTAAAATATAATTCTGTTTATTGAAAGGAAAAAACTATGACTGTTTACGAAAAAACAAAACAGGCATTGGAACGCGCAGAAAAGCTTGGTGGCAAATCAGAAACAAACTGTGTTGCCGAAATTGACACAACTGCATTGCTCACAGCACAGCAGCTTGATGCAGCCAAGCCGGAAAAGCATCATCCCATATGGGGTACTCCTATACTTGTAAAAGACAATATTGATGTTAAAGGGCTTTATACCACAGCAGGCAGTCTTGCGCTTAAAGACAATATTGCACAGCAGGATGCACCGATAATACAAAATCTGCGGAAAAACGGTGCGGTTATAATCGGAAAAACCAATATGACAGAGTTTGCAAACTATACCAGCTGGGATATGCCCAATGGATACAGTTCACGCGGTGGTCAGGTTGTGCACGCAATAGACGCCAAACTTGACCCGTCGGGGTCTTCAAGCGGCAGCGGTGTTGCGGTTTCGGCGGGTATTGTTGAGGCAGCTGTCGGCACAGACACATCCTTTTCCATTATTGCCTGTGCACAGGCAAACGGGGTGTGCGGCATCAAGCCACCCCACGGCGTATTGCAGTCAGACGGAATTATACCTATAGCCCGAACTCTTGACAGTGCAGGTCCAATGGCAAAAGATTTCACAATGGCGCTCAATCTTTATTCCGCAATGCGAGATGAGCCATTGCTGTCTTTGCAGCCACAACCTGTTGAAAAAATGAA
>JAGBFE010000092.1 GCA_018109965.1 Oscillospiraceae bacterium
GGTGAGGGCTGGGCAGGTATGAGCATATACAAAGACGGATGCCGTGATGTGACCTGTGTTGACGTTGCACAGGGTGCGGTGGAAACGGTGAAATACATCGCCAGCCTTGCACAGATAGGGGACGGCTTTTGTGCCCGAAGCATTGACGCCGACTGGCTTGCCACTGTGGCGGATAACACCTATGACGGCATTGTGTGTACCAATGTGATTGATGTGGTACCAAGCGAAATAAGTGCATACATTGCACAGCACCTTGGCAGAATACTCAGCCCGGGCGGCACTGCAGTTATCGGCATGAACTATTACAAGGATTTGTCCGCCGACCCCGGTGCAAATGTGGAAATCAGAAACGGCAACGAGGTTTATATGGACGGCATACTGCGTATGGTAAGCCGCACCGATGACGAATGGCGCAGCATTTTTGAAAAACATTTTATTGTGGAACAGCTTGAATACTACGCCTGGAACAGCGAAACTGTACCAAAAAGAAGAATTTTTGTGCTGAAAAAGAAATAGCAGTCTGCTGCAGCACCGATAATAACAGACTGACGCGCAGGGTTTTGCGGCAGCCATAAAACAAATTTACACAAGCAAAAACGGACGGATTGAAAAATCCGTCCGTTTTATTTGTTGGTACTATTGTATTGTCTGCAGCATATTTTAAAAGCAGATGTTCTTATCAGCCTTTAAAACAGCGCTTTGTAAATTTCCATCATTTCAGGAATGTCAAATTTTACATAACTCTGGTTGAGCAGTCTCTGCTGGCTTTTTTCAACGCTGATGGCAAACAGTTCGATTTCTTCTTCTTTCATACCGTATTCGTGCAGCGGTTTTTTTGCAATGATTTTGCCCAGCAGTTTTTCAATTTCAGGGTAAACATCGTCAGGGTTACAGCCCATTACACCGCCAAGGAATGCGTTGAGCTCGGTGATAAAGCCTGTTGGGTTTGCTGCCTGATAGTGTTTGAAAACTTCGGTGAGGAACTGATAGTTTGCTTCGCCGTGTGTAACGTGGTATGCGCCACTCAATGGATAGCTCATTGCGTGCACAGCACCTGTGCCTGCATTTGCAAAGCTGATTCCTGCAAGGTCGGATGCAACAAGGAATTCTTCCAAAAGGTTAAAGCGGTGTTCAGGGCCTTTTTCCACAATTTCACGGAAACCTTTGAGAATCATTTCCATTGCCTGTTTTGCAAACATACGGGTGTAAAGGTTTGCGCGTGGAGAAACATAGCTTTCGATTGCGTGGATAAGTGCATCAATAGCACTTGTTGCAAAAAAGTCGTATGGAAGTTCTGTAAGCAGTTCAGGGATGATGATTGCACAGTCAGGGAAAATGCTTGGGTCAGCAAGGCCAACCTTTGTGCCCATATCCACAAATTCAGCAATGGAAACACTGCTCACCTCACTGCCTGCACCGCAGGTTGTTGGCACAGCAATGATTGGAAGCACCTTTTCCAAAGGAATTTTGCGCTGATAATAGTCCGCTGCATCACCGCCGCCGCCAAGCACAAGGATTTTTGCCATATCGATAACAGCGCCGCCGCCGATTGCGATCACCCTTTCGCAGTCTGTTTTGCGGAAATCTGCCAGCATTGCATTCACCATGCCGTCGGTTGGTTCGCCTTTGCCGTAGTCGCTTTTAAAGAAAACCTTTGCGCCGCTGATTTTGTCGGCAAAATATTTGTTGTAGATTGTTTTTGTTGCAAGGATAAAGTCCTTTTCGCCGATGTTGAATTCTTTTACAAACTCAGCAGGGTCATTGTATTTGTGTACTTCTGTGATGGTCTGAAACTGCTTCATCTTTATATATCCTCCAAAAAAGTTTTTTCGTACAATATTTTTTTACATTTTACCATAGAAATCTCACCTTTTCCAGTTGTAATATAGATATATAAATAAAAATATAAATTTTCACAATGTGTGAGGTGAATATATGTTTAAACTGCGTTCCCCCTGGCAGAAGGAATGGCAAAAACTGCTGAAAAAGGAAATTGAACTGACCGAACGGAAAAAACTGAAAAAAGAAACAAAACTCAACACTCTGCTGGCACAAAAGGTGCCGCCAAACCTGCAGGGCACACTGGATGCCGCCTTTGCAAAGGCCTTTACCATTGTTTTTGAAAAAGGCACGGGTGTGATTGAAAAGACCTACAACAAGCAGAAGCTGTCACAGCAATTTGAAATCAACAGCTATACCCACAAGGTAAAACAGAACCGCAAAAGCCTTAAAACCTTTTCAAAAACCGCAAACCGCAAAGGCACGGGGAACCTGCTGTTTTCCGGTGTTTCGGGTGTGGGGCTCGGTGTGCTTGGCATTGGTATACCCGACATTGTGCTGTCGGTTGCGGTGATGCTTAAAAGCGTTTACGAAATCAGCTTGAGCTATGGCTATGACTATAAGCAGGATGAAGAAAAGCAGTTTATCCTGTGCCTTATCCGCGCTGCCGTAAGCCGCGAAGATTTTGAAATCCACAACAATGCAGTTGATGCATTTATTCTCAACGAACATATGCCGCAGCAAATTTCTCTTGCCGAAAACATACAGCAGACTGCAGCCCTTTTGAGCCGCGAACTTTTGTATATGAAATTTCTGCAGGGCATCCCTGTTGTGGGTGCTGTTGGCGGTGCGTATGATTTTGTGTACACAAAGCAGATACTTGACTATGCAAAGATAAAATATTACAAGCGCTTTTTGCTGGAAAACAAAAGGTGATTTTTGGGCCGCACCCCGCAGATATCGAAGTTTGCCGTCCCAATGCGAAGCGGTGCAAAACAGTGTCGGAATGTGTTTTGCCTGTATCGTTTGTTTATTTTTAAACAGCTTTGTGTGGTTTAAGCAATAAAACCTCACATAAAAAACCCACCTTATTTATCAAAGATACACAAACTTTCGCATTTAAGTGATTTTAACCAATTTTTAGATTGATTTTTTGTTTAAATCGCTGTATTATGTGGGTAGATAAAATACAAGGAAAAGAGGCAGATTATGAGAAAATTTGACACTCAGGTTCAGTATCTTAAATATCGTGTGCTCAGGGCTGTTGCAAAAGAAGCTTTTGAAGGCACACTGCTTGAAAATATTACCGAAATACCAAAAATGATTGTTCCCCGCGGCGAACCAACCTTTCGCTGCTGTGTTTACAAGGAAAGAGCAATTGTTAGTGAAAGAATAAAAATGGCAATGGGCGGCGACAAACAGAACCCAAATGTTATCGAGGTTATCTCCATCGCCTGTGACGAATGTCCGCAGGGCGGCTATGAGGTTACCAATGCCTGCCGCGGCTGTATTGCCCACCACTGCGAAGACATCTGCAAACGCGGTGCTTTGACCTTTGACGACAAAAAGAAAGCCCACATCGACAAAAGCAAATGTATCGAATGCGGTATGTGTGCAAAGGTTTGTCCTTACAGCGCTATCCAGAACTTTAAGCGCCCTTGCGAAAGTGCCTGCAAGGTTAATGCTATCAGCATGGACGAAGACAAAGCAGCAAAAATCGACAACGAAAAATGCATCAGCTGCGGTGCCTGTGTAAATATGTGTCCTTTTGGCTCCATCACACAGAAATCCTACATACTCAACGTTATAGGCATGCTTAAAGAATCAAAACGCAAAGGCAGTCATGTTTATGCTGTTGTTGCCCCTGCAATTGCAAGCCAGTTTAACTGGGCAAAACTTGGTCAGGTTGTAACCGCAATCAAAAAACTTGGTTTTTACAGCGTTGTGGAAGCAGCACTCGGTGCTGATATGGTAGCTTTGAGCGAGACACAGGAATTTATCGAAAAAGGCCTGCTGACCAGCAGCTGCTGCCCTGCTTTCGTTGACTACATCAAAAAATATTATCCTGAACTGACAAAATATGTTTCCCACAACAACTCACCGATGGTTGAAATTGCAAAATATATAAAAGAAAAAGACCCTCTGGCACGCGTTGTGTTCATTGGCCCATGCACAGCCAAAAAGATGGAAATGAAACTGGAACACGTTGGCGGTGCTGTTGACAGTGTTATCACCTTTGAA
>JAGBFE010000093.1 GCA_018109965.1 Oscillospiraceae bacterium
AATCAGTCCGCCGCCGCCTGCAATTGAATCAATAAACCCTGCAAGAAACACCAAGGGACAAACGATAAGACAAGCCTGAATAATGCCTGCCATATCCAGATTTAAAACTTCCATCATAAACTCCTTTTTATTTAAAGCCCATAATAAATACTAATATAGTATACCACAAACCGATTTATTTACAATACCAAATATAAATGTTATAATGAAAAAAAGTTTGTGATATCAGAAAGGTTTTGTTATGAAAACACCGTCTTTATATATAGTTATCCCATGTTACAACGAACAGGAGGTTTTGCCTGTTACAGCACCGATGTTTCTTGAAAAAATAAACAGCCTTATTGCACAGGGCTTGTGCAGCGAAGAATCAAAGGTGATGTTTGTCAACGATGGTTCCAAGGATAAAACCTGGGAGATTATCTGTGAACTGGCAAAGAGAAATGACCGATTCAAAGGTATAACACTTTCACGCAACCGTGGCCATCAGAATGCTCTGCTGGCAGGGCTTATGCACGCCAAAGATATTTGTGATGTTACCATATCAATAGATTGTGACGGACAGGATGACATCGATGCAATGGACGAAATGATGAAACAGTTCCACGACGGCTGCGATGTGGTTTACGGTGTGCGCAGCAAACGCGATACAGATACATTTTTCAAACGTTTTACTGCCGAAGGCTTCTACAAGTTTATGCATATGATGGGGGCAGAAACAGTGTTTAACCACGCAGACTACCGCCTTATGAGCAAACGTGCGCTGGAAGGCCTTGCACAGTTCAAGGAAGTAAACCTGTTCCTGCGCGGCACTGTCCCGCTTGTAGGATATAAATCCACAAGTGTTTATTATGAACGAAATGAACGCATTGCAGGGGAAAGCCATTATCCGTTTTCCAAAATGCTTAACCTTGCACTCAACGGGATAACAAGTCTGTCCACAAAACCGCTCAGATATATCACTGCAATCGGTCTTATAATGGCATTTATCAGTTTTCTGGTTATCATATGGGCAGTTGTTGCACGTATAGTGGGCAGCACCGTTGCAGGCTGGACAAGCATGATTGGTGTTATGGCACTGATTGGCGGTATTCAGCTTTTCTGCCTTGGCATTATCGGCGAATACATCGGCAAAATCTATTCCGAAGTTAAGCAGAGACCAAAATTTATTATCGAAAGCACAACTGATGATAAAAAAGATGAATAACAAATTGAAAAGCTTCTCTTGCAAAAGGGAAGCTTTTTGTGTGGAAAATATTTCACTTGCAAAAATATATCGTCGGCAATAGAATATATATTATATTAGAATTGGTAATCAGCGATATTTCAGAGTTTAACAAATCAAAAATATTTCAAGAGGCAAAAATTGAAAAAGAAAAACAGAAATCTTAAAGCCGTTATGGCGGTTATAGTTATATTTTTAGTGGTTTCACTTGTTGCAGGGGCGGTTATGGCGCTTAAAGATACTTCTGTAATGGTGGAAAACAGTTCATCAATCCAAACGGAAAGTGGAAACAGATCTGATGGAGTTTTATCGGATGAGAGTTCTGTTGTTTCTCAACAGGAAACGTCTTCGTCAGACGACAGCACTTCATCACAAGGTGAAAGCACAGAACAGTCAGATGACATATCTTCTGCAGACAGTGAAAGTTCACAGTCATCATCGGAGATAAAACCAACACAAACTCCAACCCCAACACCTGTACCAACAGTAACCCAGACACCGCAGACAACGCCTGTTACATCGCAGATTAAGGCGATGTGGATAAGCTACCTTGAATTCCAGTCGGTGAATTTCAGCAGCAAAACGGCATTTGTCAGCGATATGACACAGATGTTCCAGAACTGCAAATCCATGGGCCTTGACACAGTGATTGTACAGGTGCGTCCTTTTGGTGATGCGCTTTACAAATCTTCGGTATTTCCGTCAAGCCATCTGATTACAGGGGTTCAGGGCGCACCAATGGCGTATGACCCACTGGAAGAGATGGTAAAAATCGCTCACGGTATCAATCTGCGCATAGAAGCATGGGTTAACCCTTACCGTGTACGTCTCAGCAGCAAAATGCCTGACAATATTGCACAGAGCAACCCTGCCAACAACAAAGACCTTGTTATTGAAGCAAACGGCGGTGTTTATTACAACCCTGCTCTCAGCGAAGTGCAGGACCTTGTGGTGAAAGGTGTTGCAGAGATTGTTGAAAATTACGATGTGGACGGCATCCATCTGGATGACTATTTTTATCCGTCAACCGAAGCTTCATTGGATGAAGTACAATATAAAGCAAGCGGTACATCGCTTTCCCAGGCTGACTGGAGAAGGGAAAATGTAAACACCCTTGTAAGAAAACTTTACAGTACAGTAAAAGGTATTGACAGCAGCGTGACTTTTGGCATCAGCCCACAGGGCAACAACGACAACAACTACACAATGCAGTACAGTGATGTAAAACTGTGGCTTGCAAACGAAGGCTATGCTGACTACATTATGCCGCAGCTTTACTGGGGCTTTGGCTATCTTACCAAATCGGGCAGAACGGACTATCAGTTTGTAAATCTGTGTGAACAGTGGGAAAGCTATCCCCGTGCAGCAGGTGTAAAACTTTACATAGGTCTTGGTGCTTATCGCATCGGTGACGGTGACGGAGGTGCAAATGACCAGAGCGAATGGAGCCGCGGAGACAATCTGATGCGGATGATAAACACAATAAATTCAATTGATGGTATTGACGGGTTTGCTCTTTACAGATATGACAACCTGTTTAAAAACAGCAAATATGCTGCTCTTGCGCAGAGCGAGGTTGACCATATGACCGAGATTATGATAGGATAATATCAGCGATTTATTATGTAAAAGGAAAGGGGAAAACAATGGGCAAAAAATTTTTAAAAAACATTGTAGGTGCGTTCTGCTTTATTATAGGGATAATTGAAATTGTTGCAGGTTTTAACAATATGGCAATAATAACAATTCTTACAGGTCTGTTTTTTGCAATTGGCGGCCTGATGTTTGTTATGCAGGCAAGAAGAAACAAATAAAATAAAAAAACACCTTAGTAGTTTTGTCCTGCCCCAAATTGTGCAGACAGTACAAAAACACCCTACTGATGTAGAAATTAAATATTAATATACAAACTGACTTCTGTATTCTGCGGGAGTCAGTTTTGATTTTAACTGAATACGTTGGTTGTTGTAGAAATAAATATATTCATCAATCATCAGGCGAGCCTGATGAAAAGTTTTGATTTTGATGCGGTTAATACACTCTGTTTTGAGAATAGAAAAGAAATTTTCAGCCAGAGCATTGTCGTAAGGGTTGCCACGTCTTGACATTGACGGAGTAATGCCGTAAGATTTAGTCAGCTTAAAATACTCGTTGGAAGAATATTGAGAGTCCTGGTCACTGTGGAGTTGCAGCTCTGCAGTGACTTTTTCTTTTTTCCTGGCAGCACGGATTGTGGACAGAACAAGATTGACATTCTGTTCTGTTCCAACTTTGTATGAAACAATACTGTTGTCATACAAATCTCTGATTACTGATAAATACAAGTTTCCCTGTGCAGTGTGTATGTAAGATATATCAGTAACCCATTTCTGATTTGGCCTTGTGGCTGTAAAATCCCTGTTTAACAGATTAGGGTATTTATGAAGTACATTTCCATAATTGTGATATTTCTTTCTTCTGACAACAGACAAAAGGCTGTATTTCTGCATAATACGCAGTATTGTCTTGGGATTGTGGTGTATTCCTTGTCTTTCCAACCATATATGTACTCTGCGGTATCCATATGTTTTACCGCATTTATCCTGACATTCCTTTATCTTTTCTGCCAAAGGCAAGTCTTTGTCAGGTATAGCCATTCGCTGTACATATCCGTAATATCCGCTTCGGGATACACCGAAAAAACGGCACATGGAACTGACTGAATACTTTTCTCTGTGTCGGTAGATTACATTGTATTTTACCTGTGCTCTCACTTCCTTTCTGTGAGTGAGAGAAAATCCCTCATCAATTCATTTTCCATCTCAAGTTGTTTTATCTTTGCATCCTTGCGTGCTATGATGTAGCGAAGTTCTGCTGATTTCATTTCTTCTGTTACAGCGCTGTCTTTTGCCGGTCTGCCTTTCTTGAGAATTGCTATACCTGCTTCAATCTTTCGTTGCTTCTTATTGTATCTTGTTATGAAATTGTGCACCTGATCGTATGTGAATCCATATTTGTTTCCTATTGCTCGCAGTGTATATCCTTGTTCTTTTAATTCTAATATTTCTTTTTCATATTTACTTATATTTCTGTAACTTCTTGCCATAAAAAATCCTCCTGATGTAGTTTATATTCTACATCAGGAGGGTTCTTATTTTCTATGTCCGTTTTTTACGGACTTGTGCATTATTTTCAGGTCGGTTTATTTTATGTTGATTATGATTTTTGTATTGTACGGCATTGCAATGGCGGTCAAAGTCACAGCAGCTGACTTACCACATACTGTGCCACGGCAAAGCCTGCAATGTTTGGTGCAAAGGCACAGCTGCCTGGGGCATTGCGCCCGTTTGCACTGTTCACAGCCTTGCTCTCGGGCGGACGGGTATAAAAAAGTGCTGTGTGTCCTGTTATGCCGCGTTTTTTAAGCTCCTGTCTCATAACTTTGCTTAATCCGCAGCCGTTGCCTGCAGTTTTTTCCACCTTGTCGATAACAAAGCCTGTGCAGTTAAGGCGGTTGCCTGTGCCCATACTTGAAATAACAGGGATGTTTTCACGGTGACAGAATTCAATCAAATCCAGTTTTGCACGCACGCTGTCGATAGCATCAATAACATAGTCGGGCTTCAAATCCTTTATAAGATTAAGATTGTCCTTTTCGATAAACACATCAAAGGTTTCGATGTTGACATCGGGGTTTATGCTTTTGGCGCGTGCAGCGGCAACCTCGGTTTTGTTTTTGCCGACAGCATCACGGGTGGAGATAATCTGGCGGTTTAGGTTGGTTATGTCAACTGTGTCAAAGTCAAAAATGGCAATGTTTTTGAAGCCAAAGCGCACAATGCCTTCCAGCGCTGCGCCGCCGACACCGCCCACACCCACAATGCAGATTTTTTTGTTTATTACCTTTTCAAATCTGTCTTCGCCCACAACCATCTGTGTTCTCTGTGTAAATTCCATAGCATTTCCCCGCAAAATAAAATACTCCCGCCAAGCCGTATGTGATCATATTAAAACCCGGCTTGTAACAGCAAGGTTGGATATGCTCTGCTGACGCTTCACGCTCCCTTCTTCCCCAGTGGGGGAGGTCTGCAATTCCCGTCGAGACAAGAGCCTCCGATTAATATAAGTGTAGGATTAAAAACGACCACATTTTATCGCACAAGGCAGGAGTTTTTGATTAAATCATCAATTTACTGCATAAATTATTATATGCAGTGCAAAAGCGATTATTCTTCGCTTTCCATCATTTCTTCATATCTTTTTGTAAAGATACCGCTGATTTCATAATATTCTTCGTCATCTTCAACAACGTCAAATGTTTCAAGCCCTTCTTCGTCTTCAGGACCTACGCGGAAAAAGATGATTGTAGGGTCTTCTTCAAAAGCTTTTGCAGGGTCTTCAAAATAAGGCACTACTGCAACATAGGTTTCCTCGTTGTTTTCAAAAGAATCGATAATTTCAAAGGAATGTTCGTTGTTTTCTTCATCAACAAGTGTGATGATGGTAGGGTTATATTCTTCGTTAAAATTGTTGTCCTGCATGAGAACCTCCTGACTTTGTGTCATACAAGTGATTTTTTATGTATTTATTTTACAACATCTCAAAAGCCCAGTCAACAATAGTTAAATTTTTTTACAAGTTATCCACAATCTGCAAAAATGTCACACAATTTTGTCATTTCTTTTAAAAAAATTACATATATTTTTTTTATAATTTATGCTATACTTAATTAAGTATTTTTTAATGGGGTTAAAGGTATGAAAAAAGTTTTTGCTGTCGTTGCGGCAGCTGTGATGTGCTTAACAATGGCGGCGTGTTCCGCAAAAACAGTCAATCTCAGCAAGGTGCAGTCGGATGAGGTTCAGTTTGCCGCACCAACAAGCGGGGATACTGTTGCTACAATAAAAACCGACAAGGGCGATATTAAAATCAAGCTTTATCCCGAGTATGCTCCCCTTGCA
>JAGBFE010000094.1 GCA_018109965.1 Oscillospiraceae bacterium
AGGTATCAAAACAGATGACCTTGAATGGAACATCAGACTTGTTGTGGAAGATACAGATGGCAACACAGCTGAAACAGCAATCGTTGAAGCTATCGAAAACAGCACTGTTCTTGAACTCTGGAATATCTACCTTGAAGATGTTATTACGGGCGAAAAATATACTGTTGATAAAGCAATCCGCATCAAAGTTCCTGCAGCACTTCTGGGTGACTGGGAAGCCTACGATGAACTTTGTGTCGTTCACTGTACCGATGATGGTGAAATAGAAGTTCTCAAATGCATTACAGGGGACGAATATATCTCCTTCAACGCAGCAGAGTTCAGTATATATGCAGTGGTTGGAATGATGGAAGAAAACAGCCAGACTGAAAATCATCCTGCATTTACTGTTCCAAACGGCACAGAAACAGGCGCAGATGCAAATGCAGACAGCGGCTGGATTATCTGGGTTATCATTGCAGCAGTTGGCGTGGCAGCACTTGCGGGTATTATAGTGCTCAGAAAACGTACAGAAAACGAAGAATAACTGAAAGCATTTTTCCTTTCTGAATTACATACTCCTGACAGATAAAGTGGGGCGTATTTTACGCCCCACCCAATCTGCTTTTACAGGATATTCAAATTTATGTCGTTTAATCGGCTGAAATTACAGAATCGGATTTGTCATTCTGAGCAAAGCGAAGAATCTCTTTGCTTGCACAGACTAATATTTAACAAAATTTCAAGAAACGAGGTGAAAACAATGACAAAAACATTCGGCACATACCATCCTGCAGTCAATTTTGCATTTTTTGCAGGTGCGATAGGTTTAAGTATGTTTATTTCCCATCCGTTGTTCAGTCTTGTTTCGCTTATCATTTCCTTGTCATATTATCTGACTTTATCCAAAGGCAAAAGCAAAAAGTTTCTCCTTTGGTATATCGTTGTGTTTATTGCAGTTGTGTTTTTTAACGGGGTAATGAACACCATGGGCAATACGGTGCTCTTTATCTGGTTAAAAAACAGACCTGTAACCTTTGAAGCGCTGTTTTATGGTGCTGTGACAGGGGTGAATTTTATCTCGGTTATGCTGTGGTTTGGCTGTTACAACATAATTATGACCACCGATAAATTTACATATCTGTTCGGTCGGTTTGCCCCGTCAATTACATTGGTACTGTCGATGATTTTAAGGCTGATACCAAACCTTATCAAAAAGACCAAAAGCATTATCGGTGCACGAAACTGCATCGGCAAGGGTACAGCGGGGGACACCTTCAAAACTAAACTCAACAACGGGCTGGAAACTTTGTCCATCCTCACATCCTGCGCACTGGAGGATGCGGTCATCACCGCCGACAGTATGCGTTCAAGGGGTTATGTTGATGATAACCATACAAGCTATCACACCTACAAAAAACAGCCGCGGGATATTGTTGTTGCTGCACTGTTTGCGGTCACAGCGGTTGCGGTGATAATCTGCATATTTACAGGCTGTACACAGATGCAGTTTTTACCTGCAATCATATTCCCAAAAACAACAGTGTTTACATATATCGGCATTACAGCCTACGCCATATTTTTGGCAATACCAATCATCATCGAATTTTCGGATGAAATTACATGGCACATTTTAAAATCGAAAATTTAAGCTTTTCATATCCAAAAAGAGAACATAAGGTGCTGGATGATATGAACCTTGAGATACATAAAGGTGAATATATTGTACTTTGCGGCTCCAACGGCAGCGGCAAAACAACAC
>JAGBFE010000095.1 GCA_018109965.1 Oscillospiraceae bacterium
GACGGCAGGGCAGTTTATTCAAAACAGTATGATATCCCCTGGGAATCTGAAACTTTCCGCAATATAATGGAGCAGAAGGTTTATCCCCTTATCAGCAAAGGTGACCGGGTGACGGTAAAAGCCGCTGTCAGCGAAAATAATGATGTGCGTATGGCGCTGACAAAAGAAATCATTGACAAACTCACCCAAAAAGGCGCTTACTTTCAGGATATAAAAATTGTAAACAGCTACAAACAGGGTTTTTCCTGGCTCAATGACATTGTTGTACCCCGCCTTAAGGCAGGCGGCAGTCAGTTTGAAAAATTTGAAATTTATTTCAAGCCTTTCCTGCCGCATGGCGTAACCGACTGGAGTGACGAAAACGGCGCAACCCCAAACCGCACCCGCGGCCTTGAAAACAACCCCGACAAATGGTTTGACCTGCCGATACGCTATCTGCAGGAGTTGTATCCGATTGATGATATCATCTCACAGCAGCTCAACATCCCACGGGACAGCATAACCTTCCACACCTATGACGGCGATGAAGATATCACCTATCTTGTAAAAGCCTATCGCAACGGCAAAAACACCTTTTTTGCCACATATAAGGCACGCTGCAGCGAAAGACCTTATATGAACGAATACCCCCAGCTTGGTCTGGTGCACCCGTCCACCGCATATATTGAAGTTTCGGTAAAAGGCAGGGTGATTTTTGAAACCACCTTTAAAACCGACCTTGAAAATGTGTGGGATATCTGGCAGTCACAGGTACTGCCCGACTGCAAAAAGTATATTGAATACAAAACAAACGGCAAGCTTTGCGCCGATATGCAGCCGTTTTTCAATCGCCTTGAGCTGGATATTTCCCTCAGCGAAGAAGAATATGCGACAAATACCCGCGAAGATATCATTTCACCTCTAAGTGCCCTGCACGAAGATTTGTACTTCACTGGCTGTGATTATTTTAAATACTACGGGCAGAGCCATGGCAATATAACCCTTGATGCTCCCGGGCTTATACTGCCAAAACTGCACCTGTGTGACGGAAAACCCAAATTTACCGCTACACTGTTTGAACAGCAGCGGGAAAACGCCTGCGTGAAAAAGGACGGCAGGACGCTTGCTGAACAAACCGACAAAAAAGATATATCATTATTTATCTCTCGTATTGGTATGGAAAATAACGGTCTTGCTGTTTATATTTCTGCAAACGGCATTGCCGACAGTGTGCTTAAAAGCTATGCATATCTGTGGAGCAATGGTGTGCTGCAAAAAAGCCATACTGTGCACAACTGCAGCAAAATTGTGTTTGTTTCACAAAACGAAAACCAATACGAAGCAGTATGCACTCCCGATGCACCATCCCCAAAAACAAAGGATATGTCTGATATCAACATCTGCACCGACAAGGTTATCGGCTACGATGAATACACCCATATCATCGAACAGCTGAAGCAGGTAAAAGGCATTGAGGTTTTTCCTGTTGCCAGAAGCTATATGGGCAGGGATATCTATGCAGTATGGCTCAAAAAAGAACACAGTGGCTATCTTTCCCTCACCAAATATCTGACCAACCGCACAGGTATGTTTATCAATGCACGTCACCACGCCAACGAGGTAAGCAGCACCAATGCAGCATTTGACCTGATAAATAAACTGCTGACAGATAAAAAATACGCAGACCTTGCAGACAGGCTGAACCTTGTAATTGTACCTGTGGAAAATGCCGACGGCACCGCAATCCACTATGACCTGCAAAAGGAACATCCCGCCTGGCAGCTGCATACCGCACGCTTCAATGCCCTGAGCAAGGAGTTTGCATACGAATATTTCACCGCTGACCCATTAAGCCGCGAGGCACTCAGCACCAGCCGTATATACAGCCGTTTTGTGCCCGATATTATGGTGGACAACCACGGCGTGCCAAGCCACGAGTGGGACCAGCAGTTTTCGGGCTACACCTCTCCTGCCTACAAAGGCTTCTGGCTGCCGCGCTCACTGCTGTACGGCTATTTCTGGCACGTTAAGGAAGCAGAATATGCTGCCAACATTGACATAAACAAAAAAATGGAAGCCGTGATTGCCGATGCAATTGCCGCAGACGGCCAGATGACAAGCCTTAACAGAGAGTGGACATCGGTTTTTGAAAAATACGCTCACAGCTGGATGCCAAAGCTGTTCCCTGCCGAATACTGCGGTGATATGATAAACTACTGGATAGGCTATAATATGAACCCTCATCATATGTACTCCGCCATCCGCTATCCGTGGCTGACAAGCGTTGCCTACACCAGCGAGGTTGCCGACGAAACCGCACAGGGTGAATATCTTTCCCTTTGTGCCAGGGCACATCTTGCCCACGATATGGCCACCATTGATATGCTGCTCAATGGCGAAAACAGCTTTGAATACCACATCGCACAAAAGGACGGCACAGTGACCGCAACGTACAAGCGCACAAGACCTGTAAAGGTGCAGCAAATTGATTGAAGCAACTTCAACAGTCTCTGACAAAACCTTTGCAGCATAAATTTCTGCATAATAAAACGGAAGAATTTTTCAATTCTTCCGTTTGTTTTTTGAAAGCATATATTTTACCCAATAACTTTATTCAATTTCGATATTTTCCACCCCGTGACGCAAAATAACATTTATCAGCTCATTGCGGGAATAGTTGCTTTCGTTTGCAAGACGGTCAATTTCGCTCAGCAGGTCTTCTTTTATGCGCACAGTGATTACCTTGTTTCCGTCTTCGCCTCTTTTTTTAATTTTCAATGGTGCGTTTTTCATATTGCATCACCTCTCCTTACCTTAATTATAGGTTGACTTTGGCAAGTTAAATATGATACAATATGATAGCAATAATGATATCAATATTGACATCATTATTGTACAAAACCGATAATCTGCGCACAAAAAGCTAAGGACATATCGGCTTTATATAATCTGAACATCCTGATTTTTTACCCAATAGAAAGGCACATTGCAGATTTCGCAATGTGCCTTTTGACTTTTATGTTTGCATAAAGTATTGTCAGTTTAAAACGCATATATCAGCTTTCAATCTTCTTGCTGTAAAATATGCCGCCGCACAGTTATTCGTATTCCGCCCACACAACAACGTCGTTGTCCTGCATCACAAGTATTGTGCTTGCTGCAGTTTCGTCTGCAACTGTACCGCCCGCTACGCGCCATTTTGTAAATGTCTTGCCCTCCGGCACTGCGGCTTTAATCACAATCTCGCTGCCTGCAGGGGCTGTTGTGCCCTCGCTTCTTCCATCAGCTGTTGCATCGTGAACAAACACAATATTTTTAGGCTGAACCAACGCAACCACGCGCCACTGACCGCTTGGCTGTGAGGTGCCGACCTTTACTATTGTGCCGTCAGCTGCATTTTCGGTGATGTAAAGGTTGCCGTCCGCGCAGGATATTTCAGCCATTCCGTCACTGTCCAGAGTTATTGTAAACACTGTTGGGGATTTGCTGTGTGTAATCAGCTTGCCGTTAACAGCCTCCACGTATCCGTTGGCAGCATTTTTGATTTTTA
>JAGBFE010000096.1 GCA_018109965.1 Oscillospiraceae bacterium
CTTCATTGTCTTCGGTTATAAAACTTAAGCCGCTTTGCAAGCTTTATTCAAAAACTGTAAGGGTGGCCATGACTGTTGCCGTTTCGGCTATGTGTTTTGTATTATCGCTTCAGACAACTATTTCTCAGGGACAGGACACTCTGGCAGTCAAAACAGGAAAAATGATTGTAACCAGTGCGGTACCTGTTATAGGTTCAACACTGCAGGGGGCAATAGGCAGTATATATGCCAGCATGGGTGTACTAAAAGGCTTTTGTGGCATTGTAGGCATTGTGGCAATAACAGCTATGTTTTTGCCGCAAATTTTAAATCTGGCGATACAATGGATAGGTTATTGTCTTTTAAATATGCTGGCAGAAATAATGGAAAACAATACTGCTGCAGAAATACTGGAAATACATAAAGATGTAGTTGAACTACTGATATCAATGTCAGTTCTGTTTATGGTTTTGCTGCTGTTTTCCGTAAGTATAATGATAAAAATGTTTGAAGGGGTATAGAATGGAACAATTGCAGCATATGACAGGTGTGATGTGTATACTGATTATGATTGTCGGAATCATCAAAGAGGTCGGCAGTTTTTCATCAACTGAAAAACTGATAAAGCTTGTGGCGGCTGTATATATTATTGTTGCGTTTTTCAAAGTAATAAATAATTCTCAACTGGAGCTGTCATTTAATATTGATAACAAAGAAAATTTACAAATATACAATACAGAGCAGCTAAAATCAGATGTTATGAGGGAAGCCGAAATAAGACTGGAACAGATAGTGAAAAACAGGCTTGATGAAAAAAATATATCCTACAATTCGTTGTCTGTGCATATATTAGAACAAAACAGCAATGTTGTAATAGATAAAATTGTTATTGACTGCGACAGCATATATTTAACCGCGGTTGAGGAGTGTTTGTATGATCTGACAAGCGGGAATACAAAAATAATTACAGGAGAATAGAATGTGAAACCGGATTATAAAAAAATAATTGAAAAATATTTGCCTTACTGCAAACAGAATATTTTTGTAATTATAGGTATTATAGGCATTGTTCTCATTTCAATAGGTGATTTTAATTTCCCCGACAGGAACAAAAGTGATGAAGCTGCATATTCGCTGGAAGATTATTGCTGTCAGCTTGAAACCGAAGTGACAGAGCTGTTGCGGGAAATAGAAGGTGTTGGAGAAGTAAAGGTCATGATAACAATGGAATCCGGAGAAGAAAATATTTATGTTGAGCAGGAAAAATCAGCTGTTGATAACCGAAAAACACAGACAGATACAGACATGCAGGAAAACACACAGTCAACATATGAAAATGAAATTGTGATTGTTTCTGCGCAAAACAACAACCAGCCGTTAATAGAAAAAACAGTACAGCCTACAGTAAAAGGCGTTGCTGTGGTGTGCAGCGGTGCAGATGATATATATGTTGTAAGTGATGTGATTAACACAGTATCTGTTGTTTTGAATGTGTCAACAAACAGAATATATGTTACCAAAATGAGATAGATATTATGGAGGCTTTAATTATGAAAAAAATTGACAGACAAAGAAAAATTACTTTGGCAGCTTTATCAATGGCACTTGTGGTTGCAGTATATCTCAACTGGCAATATACCAGGACAGGTGCTGATTCCTACATAATGACAGAGGATGCAAGTGTTTTGCAGCAGGAACTGATGGATACTATTGAAAGTTCACAGCTGACAGATATGGATTTAACAGAAACCGCTGTTAATCCTGAAGGTGATTTGCTGGCTGTATCAAATGAAGATGAAGTGAAAAACTACGGCGATGCTCAGCTTGTTGCAACAACAGAAAAGTCAACACAGAAATATTTTGAAGAAACACGGATTTCCCGCCAGAAATCACGGGATGAAGCATTGGATGTTTTGCAGAAAACACTTAAAAATGCCAAACTTAGTGACACAGAAAAAACAAATGCAACAGCAGAGCTTTCAAAAATTGTCAAGGATATAACAGCAGAATCTGATATCGAAAACCTTGTAAAAGCCAAAGGTTTTACAGATTGTGTAGCTTTTATAAACGGTGATAAAATATCCGTTGCAGTACAGGTGTCAAATGGTGATCTGACAAAGCAGAATGTGGCTCAGATACGGGATATTGTGCTGAACAAAACCCAGGTTCCGACACAGAATATAGTTATAATTGAAGTAAAATAATACATTATATTCATAATTTAGTGTTGTTATATTCATCAATTAGTGGTATAATATTCATTAAATACGGAGGTATACACAATGGAAGTTAAAAAGACAAATGAGCCAATCGGCAGTTTATACATTTCAACAGGTGTTATTGAAAAAGTGGCAAAACTTGCAGCTTTGGAAATTGATGGTGTTGCTGATGTGTCAACCGGTTCTTCCGGCGTAAAAGGCGTTTTTGCAAAAACAAATCTGCCTAAAGCGGTAGAAGTAAATATGTACGATGGTGTTGCAGAAATTGATGTTAATCTTATCGTTAAATATGGATGCAAAGTTCCTTCCGTTTGCAAAAACGTTCAGGAAGCAGTTAAAACCAATGTGCAGAATATGACAGATGTTACTGTTTCAAAGGTGAATATTGTTGTTGCCGGCATTCAGGCAGAAAACTAAAAGTATAGGTTAACCATTATATCCCTCCCAGCTGTTATGATGGGAGGGAATATTAAACAGGGAAGGTAAAAAGTATATGATGACAAGACGCAAAGCCAGAGAAAATGCATTTATTGCAGTGTTTGAAGCAGGTTTCAGTTCCAATGATATCAACGAAATTCTTGCTTTAACACAGGAAGTGCCGGAATATGAAGAATATATGCTGGACTCTTTTGCTCTCAGCCTTATCAACTATTACTACAACAATGCCGAAAACGTAAATGATGTTATTCAGGCAAAACTCAAAAACTGGTCACAGTCCCGCATTTCACGTGTTGCAAGTGCAGTTTTGCGCCTCAGCGTAGCAGAAATGCTCTATTCAGAAGAAAAAGATATGGACAGTGTTATCATCAACGAAGCTGTTGAAATCTGCAAAAAATTTGCAGGAGATAATGACTATCAGTTTGTAAATGGTGTTCTTGGCGCTATAGCTAAAGATAAAGCAGAAAAATAAATGATTACATTAGGAATAGATACCAGTAACTATGCATCTTCAATTGCTGTCATAGATTATTCAAAGGGCGAAGTTCTACTTAATGAAAAACACTTTCTGCCTGTCAAACAGGGAGAATGTGGTTTGCGGCAGCAGGATGCTGTTTTTAATCATATCAAAAATTTAATAGATATACTTGAGCTTGTACATAATAAATTTGATTTATCCTGTGTACAGGCTGTTGGTGTTTCTGTAAAACCTACAAACGAAGAAAATTCATATATGCCTTGTTTTTTGGTAGGCAAGTTGCTTGCTCAGATGACAAAGGCAATAAAAAATATACCGGTTATTGAAACAACTCACCAGGACGGACATCTTAACAGCGCACTGTTCAGCCTGAATAATGAAAATTTATACAATGAAAAGATAATTGTTTTTCATGTTTCTGGGGGCACAACCGATATGATGCTTGTTGAAAACGGAAAAATAATCGAGACTATCGGGTCATCCAATGATTTGTTTGCAGGACAGGCTGTTGACAGGCTTGGTGTCAAACTTGGATTTCCATTTCCTGCCGGTGTATATGTTTCACAACTGGCGGCAGAATGTGATGATAAAATAAAACCAAAGGTGAGTGTAAAAGGTCTTAACTGCAATCTGTCCGGTTTGCAGAATCAGTGTGAAAAACTGATTGAGCAAGGGGCGGATAACAGTTATATCTGTAAATATTGTCTGTCGTTTATTGCGCACACATTGTTAAAAATGGCAGATAACGCCAGAGAAATATACGGACAGTTGCCAATTGTTTTTGTTGGCGGTGTTATGAGCAGTGATGTAATCAAGAATATTGTTGCAGAAAAGCTTAGCGACAGCTATTTTGTTCAGCCGGTATTCTCCAGTGACAATGCTATCGGTACAGCTGCAGCAGCGGCAAGAAAGGTTATTTATGGATAAGGTTTTATCTGTTACAAGTCTTAACTGTTATGTTAAGTCGTTGCTTGAAGAAGATTATAATCTTGCTGATATAGCGGTTGAAGGAGAAATATCCAACTTTGTAAACCATTATAAGTCAGGACATTATTATCTGGCCCTTAAAGATGAAAAATCTCTGATAAAAACCGTAATGTTTCAGACATATAACCGCAAATTGAGTATTGTCCCGCAAAACGGTATGAAAGTTATTGTCCGCGGCAAAGTATCATTGTACGAAAGAGACGGGACATACCAGCTTTATGCTACCGATATGTTTCAGAGCGGTATGGGGCTGCAGCATCTGGCTTTCGAAAGATTGAAAGAAAAGCTTTTTAAAGAAGGCTTGTTTGATGAGCAGCACAAAAAACAGATACCTGCATATCCTTTTACGGTAGGGGTTGCAACATCAGCTACAGGTGCTGCATTACAGGATATTATCAGTGTTACATCCCGCAGGTTTCCTTGTGCAAAACTTGTTGTGGCACCTTGTGGTGTACAGGGGGATAATGCTAAAAATTCAATAATCAGTGCAATAAAAAAACTGGACAGTATGGATGAAATTGAAGCCATAATTATTGCACGAGGCGGCGGCAGCAAAGAAGATATGTGGGTGTTTAATGACGAAGATATTGCACGGTGTGCATATGCCTGCAAAAAGCCAACTGTCAGCGCGGTCGGACACGAAATTGACTGGACAATACTGGATTATGTGTGCGATAAACGTGCGGCTACACCTACTGCTGCTGCGGAAATTGTATTTCCTGACGTAAATACAATTCAGTACAAACTGATGAAATATGACGAAAATATTTCAAAAAATGTGAAAGATAAAATTGACGTATATACAAATCGTCTTGAATATATTAAAAATTCCAAAGGTTTTAACAACATTAAGGTGCTGTATCAGAAAAATACAGATTTGCTGTTAAATTATCAAAAGTCGTTCAGGCAGCTGTTAAAACTTAAATTGGAAAAAAACATACAAACTCTAAATTATTTATCAGACAGCATCGATAACAACAATCCTCTGCAGAACCTTAAAAAAGGCTATGCGCTGATTTTTAAGGATGAAAGTCCAATCGGTGCAGATGATAAACTCAGCAAAAATGATAAAATTGTTATCAGAACAGACAAACAGGCTGTAAGCTGTACAGTCGACAGTGTAAAGGCAGTAAGGCAGAAAGGTAAAATATGAAAATGACATTTGAACAGGCAATGGAACGCCTTGAAGAAATATCACAGGCATTAAGTGAAAATCAGGTGTCTATTGATGAATCTCTGGAGCTTTATGCCGAAGGTGCAAAGCTTATCAGATTTTGCAGTGAAAAACTTAAAGGTGTGTCTTTGAAAATTGAGGAAATTGACTCTGAACTTAACGAAGGAGTTTAATCATATGTTGAATGAATTTTTGCAAAAAACCGAACAGGAGCTTGAAAAAAACTGTGACCTGTATTTTTACAGCGACAGTGAAGTAAACAAAGCTGCCAGATATTCTTTACTCAATGCGGGTAAAAGGGTAAGAGCCATGCTTATCTATCTCACAGCAAAGATGTGTGGGAAAAACTGGCAGGATTATACTGACCTTGCCTGTGGTGTAGAGATGATACACTGTTATTCACTTATCCACGATGATCTTCCGTGCATGGATAACGATGATCTCCGCCGAGGCAAGCCATCCTGTCACAAAGCTTTTTCAGAAGACACTGCTCTGCTTGCCGGTGATGCCCTTATAGGCTGTGGGATTGAA
>JAGBFE010000007.1 GCA_018109965.1 Oscillospiraceae bacterium
AGCTTTCAAGGAAGCATGCACGCTGACTTACAGCAGTGTAGTAGTGGAATGTACCTTCGCCCCAGTCAAAGTATTTGTTGTTGCGGTTTGTGGCAAAAATATCCTCCTGGTCGGTGTTTTCTCTCAGCCATAGCATTGCTTCGTAGTCATCGGCAGTTACATATGACTCATCAAAATCAAACATTCTCAGGTCAGCTATTCTCAAAGCTGCCTGCACACCGCTGCGGGCTTCATCAAGCATATGTCTGTTGTTAAACAGACCAACGGAAACCATAACAGCGATGAAAATGTATCCAAGTGCTTTTTTGTTGAAGACAAATCTGCCGAGAAAATCACTGGCTGCAAGCCACATCATCGGCATTGCAATGAGGATAAAATAAACCTGTGATGCAGAGTAATGATAATATGTCACATATGCCACACAGCCGCCAACAAACATTGCATTTGCGCAAAGCTGCAAAAAGGACAGTTTTTTAAATCTGATAAGGCTGAACACAAGTGCAGCAGCATAAATCCACACGCCGATGCCGATATCTTTAAGTGTAGCAGGCAGGTTCAAAAGTTTGTCCCAACCGTCAAAAACAAGGTTGTTTATGGCCCTGTTAAATATGAATGCATAGGCGAGACCAAAGCCGGCAGCAAGGCACACACACATTATGAGATGTTCTTTTTTGGCCTTTTTGGTGAACAGACCAACAACACAGGCTGCCACAACAGCGAGCACAAACAAAGCACCGATTGTGCTTTTAAACATGGAAATTACAAAACCCACAGAAATACAGCAAAGCACAAAAAAGCCTTTTTTGCTGTTGCTCATATCATTGAAACTGAAATCCTGCTGAGAAACCATATCAGCAAGCAGCAATCCTGCACACAGTGTCAGTGTGGCACTGCCCTGACCATTGATGTTGCTGAGATAATGGAATTCTCCGCCATAGGTAAGGGTGAAAAGCACAATAAATGGAATAAAACGACAAAGCAAATCGCTGTCACAGAATTTTTTTGCTGTCTGATACAGACCTGCAATCAGAATAATTGCAACAGGCATATACCAGTAAAAACAAAAGCTTTCGTATGCAGGCTGTCCGCTTGCAAGACCAAGCATACCTGCAGCAGCATCGTTCAGGTAATGGTAGTTGAGTGTAGTGCCAGCAAGGCGCATATCCTGCAACGGGAACCCAAGGTAAACACTTGCTGCGCTACCTGCAGACCATATCATATCCTGATGTACATAAAAGTTTTTCAGTATATCGGCTCTTGCATAAGGCAGCAGCACACAGATGACAAATGCTGCACAGAACCCGACAAAGGTAAGATACGAAACCCAACTGTTTTCACAGAAGATAAAATCGGGTTTAATATTGCCCTTGTTTTTATAAAGGTGATATACACCAAAAGCCAAAGGCAGAATAATAAGTCCTCTCGAAAAACCGATTGTATCAAAAACAATGTAATTGATATATAAAAACAAAACACCAAGGCAAAAGCTGATTGGCAGATTTTCATACAATCCGCATTTTTTCAGCAGTACATTCTGCAAAAGATTGCCGCAGGCCATTACACCAACCAACAGGCATAGATTAAAACCTATAATTCCCAGAATATTGCCGCCGCAAAGTATAGCGCATATAAAATAGATAATATACGCAGCAGCCGCAAGAGCAAGGGAAGATTTATTCACAATATTTTTCATTGCCGTACCTTCTTTAAATATTACAAGTTTAACTTATTTATTATATCAATTTTATACGGTTAAATCAAATATATAATTTTTGTATCTCTTTCTGCTTAAGAGTTGACTGCGTTATCTATGTTAGCTCTACAAAATATTGATACAAACAGAAAAGTATGATAAAGTAAAGCTGACAGATAAATTGTGATTTTACGGAGGTAATATTGTATGTGGTTTGTACTTGCATTACTATCTGCAATATTTGCAGCACTTACCTCTATACTGGCAAAGGTCGGCATAGAAGGCGTCAACTCAAATCTTGCAACAGCAATAAGAACCGTTGTTGTAGTTGTTATGGCTTGGGGAATGGTGTTCCTCACGAATGCACAAAATGGAATTGCTGAAATAAGCAAACGAAGCTGGTTGTTTATAATTCTGTCGGGTTTGGCAACGGGTGCTTCATGGTTATGCTATTACAGAGCATTACAGTTAGGTGATGCATCAAAGGTGGTTCCAATTGACAAATTAAGTGTTGTAATTACATTGGTTTTGGCATTTGTGTTCTTACATGAGCAATTTACAACGAAATCGTTGATAGGTTGCATACTTATTGGAATGGGAACTATGGTAATGGTTCTTTAAAACCATTTATTGGACAGATAGACAAATTTGAATATGTCGAACAGTTAAAAAGATGAATTTGAATTAAAGAAAAAGGAGATTATCTTAATGAAAATAAAACGCATATTTAGTTTAATGGTATCTCTGTTGATGATAATAAGTTTGTTGTCTGGTTGCAATGCTCAGAATATGGCAGATACCCCTTCACCAGATGAGGAGATTCTTTTGACTGTGAATGAATGGAAAGAAGAATTTAATATTACGGTTACAGATTTAGAGATTACAGGTA
>JAGBFE010000097.1 GCA_018109965.1 Oscillospiraceae bacterium
GAGTGGCTTTTGTTATTTGTATGTTTTGCCTTTGGCTGTATCGGCTGTTGGTTAATTAGTCGTTGGAATAGTTGTCAAAGTAACCCTGGATAAAGATAACAGGTGTGCCTTTGTCGCCGGAGCCTGATGTAAGGTCACAAAGTGAACCGATAAGGTCAGTGAGCTGACGTGGTGTTGTGCCCTGGCTTTCCATTGAGCCCATAAGGTCTTTCTTTTTATTTGCAATGTACTGTGTCATTGCGTTGCGCAGTTCTTCGCCTTTCATGCCTGCAAACTGGTTGTCTGCAAGGTATTTGAGTTTGAGTTCGTTTGGCAGGCCAACAAGACCATCTGTGAAACCAGGGGAAACAACAGGGTCTGCAAGTTCCCAGATTTTGCCCTGTGGGTCTTTGAATGCGCCGTCGCCGTAAACCATACATTCAAGCTTTTTGCCTGTTTTTTCAAGGAGTTTTGCCTGAAGTTCTGTAACAAATTTTTCGCAGTCACGTGGGAAAAGTTTAACCTTTTCTTCTGTTGCTTTGTTGGAGCCGAGAAGGCCGTACATTTCGTTGTAGCCTGAACCGTTGATGGATTCTGTCATAAGGTCATCAAGGCCGTAAACTTTTTCAGCACCTGCAGCTTTGAGCAGACGTTTGGAACGTGCACGGGAGTGAATGTCTGCACAGATAACACTCTTTGTGTAAGGGAGAATATCTGTTGCACGGTTTGCAAAGATAACTTCTGCTTCGCAGTTTTCGCTTGTGATAAGTTCTTTGTAGTATTCCACATAGTCAACCTGTGTGAACGGATGTGGGTTTTTGCCAAACAGACGGCGGTATTCTGCTTCGTCCATAATTGTGGACCAAGGGTTAACACCTTTTTCGTCCAGCTGGTCAAGTGTTACAAGATGGTTGCCAACTTCGTCGGAAGGATAGCTGAGCATAAGCACAATTTTTTTAGCGCCGCGTGCGATGCCCTTGAGCACGATTGAAAAACGGTTGCGGGAAAGGATTGGAAAGATGAGACCGATTGTGTCATCGCCAAATTTATTTTTTACATCTGTTGCAATGTCATCACAGGTGATATAGTTGCCCTGTGCACGTGCAACAACTGCTTCGGTTACACCAACGATGTCGCGGTCGTTAACCTTGATATTTTCTTCTTCAAATGCTTCCAGCAAGCTCTGAACTGTGATATCTACAAGGTTGTCGCCTTCAACGATGATAGGTGTTCTGATACCTCTGGATACTGCGCCTATTGTTCTTGACATAAAATGCCCTCCCTTAAAATTACCTGCGGCCAGTGTGAATTTTATCTGAAAAATTCACCTGTTTTTGCCGACAAGATATTATATAGCAAAATATCTTATAATTCAAGATACTTTTTTAATTAGTTTAATGATTTCAGCAAAAGTGTGTAAGCTGTCTCCTTTTTTTGTTCAATTTGACATAAACTTTCGTTGCATGAAGGCAAATGCTGACAGGAAGTTACACACGCAAGGTTGGCTTTGATTGCCATTGCGATATATTCGCTGTCAAACTGCAGCTTTATTGCCCCCTCATCTGCACCGCTTTTGAGTATTTCCATTATGATTTCGTTGCATTTTTCCACAGCTTTCTGCACAGCATCGCTGTGCTGGCTGATAAGCTGTGAAATATCCGCAACATCGCCGCTGATAACAATGCGGCTTATCATTGCAAAGCCGTTTTCCATACTGTTTTGCAGCAGATCATAAAGGCTGAACACCTTGGCTTTGAACGGGATATCCATTGCGGCAATATTCTCCGCTGCAATGGTGTCCTGCACAAGAAAATATGTGATGGCATTCAATATAATATCCTCTTTTGAGGAAAAATATTCATACAAGGTGCCTTTGCCCACGTTTGCGGCGGTGGCAATGTCCTGCACAGTTATATTATATATCTTTTTTCCCTCTTTGCAAAGAGAAAGTATGCCGCTGAAAATGCAAATTTCCTTTTCGGAGTAGTTTTTCATCCCTTACTCCTCCTCAAAGTCCACTTCGATAACCTTAAGCGGTTTTTTGTGCAGCATTGCATACAGACTTGGCACAAGGAACAAGGTGAGCAATGTTGCATAGGAAAGACCGCCGATGGAAACAATCGCCATGCCCTGGCTCATCTCGGCACCCATACCCACGCCAAATGCCATGGTGGACATTGCAAGAATGGTGGTGAGTGCTGTCATAAGGATTGGGCGCATACGGTCAACACCTGTTTTTACAAGGGCGTCGTACATTTCCATGCCTTCGGCACGCAGCTGGTTTACATAGTCGATAAACACGATACCGTTGTTAACAACAACACCTGCAAGCACAAGGAAGCCAATCATTGAAACAACGCTGAGCACTGTGCCTGTTATCTGCAGTGCAAGCAAGCCACCTGTGAATGCCATTGGGATTGTGAACAGTACGATAAACGGTGATTTGAGGCTCTGGAACTGTGCCACCATAATGAGATAGATAAACACAACGGCAAGCAAAATCATAAGCAGCATATCGCCCATCATTTCCATAACCATCTGGTTTTCGCCGCCTACATCAAGCTGATAGCCGTCAGGTATCTGGTAAGCTTCAACAGCAGCCTGTGCCGCACGGCTGACAAGGGTTGTGTTTACGCCGTTTTCAAAGGTTGCGGAAACGGTGTAGGTGCGGGACTGATTGTCGCGGTTGATGGTCTGCGGGCTCTGTGCTGTTGTAATGGTTGCCACATCACCGAGAGTAACGCTTTCTTCTTCGCCGTCCTCGTTGATTTTTGTTGCAAGCTCAAGACTTTCGATGGTGTCACGGGTGTACGGAGCATCGGATGTGATGTAACCCGACAGGTCCTTGCCGTCAAAGGTAAAGGTTGTTGTGGTGGTCTGTTCGGTAAGGGCAGTTGCAACTGACTGATAAATCTGCGCTGTCATCAGCCCTTCCTTCATAGCTGCGGTTTTGTCAATTTCGATACGCAGTTCGCTTGAGCGCTCGCCGCTGCCGTCGTCAACTGCGGCAACGCCGTCAACCTCTTTGAGAATATCGGCAAGGTCGGCAGAAATTTTGCCCAGTGTGTCAAAGTCATTGCCTTTGATTGCAACCGAGAAGCCGCTGCCGCCAAGAGCGGACATATCCATACTTTCGGTTGTAACTGTGAGGGTATCTTTATATTCCGGCAGTTCAGCCTCGATAAGTGCGCCAACTTCGCCGTTGGACAGTGTGCGGTCCTCTGTCATAACCACATAGAAGGAAAGGGTTTTGGAGTTTTCGGTGGAGGCGGTCATTGATGCAATCGACTCTCCCTCGCTCATAACCGCAACGGTGTCAACATCCTGCAAAGTCTGCACGCGCTGGGCAATGTCGCCGCCCTGACGGTACAGTTCCTCATCGCTTGTGGTGCCCGGCACAGTGAGGGTCATTGTCATCTGCGGGCCGTCCATTGCAGGGATAAATGCCATTGGCATTGTGAGCGCATTGTAAACACTGAGCACAAGCAGTGCCACAGCAAGCACAAGTGCAACCCATTTGTGTTTTAAGTTAACACGCAGTGCCTTTTCGTAAAGCTTTGTAAGTTTTGTAATGAATTTTGGAGATGCATCGGTGGATTTGCCAAGCATATTGCTTGCAAGGCAAGGCACAAAGGTGAGTGCCACCAGCAAGCTTGCAACAAGCACATAGGCAATGGTGAGACCCATATCGGTGAAAATCTGGCGGGTCAGACCCTGTGTGAAAACAATCGGCACAAATACACAGATAGTGGTCAATGTGGATGCAACAATCGCACCGCCAACCTGTCTTGTGCCCACAACTGCGGCTTTGACCGCACTGTAGCCCTCATTGCGCAGGCGGTAGATGTTTTCGATAACAACGATACTGTTGTCAACCAGCATACCTACTGCAAGTGCAAGGCCGGACAGGGAAATCATATTGAGTGTAACATCGGTAAAATACATTGCCACAATTGCAACCAGAACAGACAGCGGAATGCTCATTGCAATGATTGCAGTAGGGCGGAAGGATTTGAGGAACAGCACAAGCACCAGCAGGGCAATAATGCCGCCGTACACAAGGTTGGAGAGAACGCTTTGCACAACCATGTTGATATAGTCGCCCTGGTCCATAAGTGTTGCAATGTGCAATCCTTCGGTTTTTTCTTCAAGTTTGTTTATTGCTTCGGTCACAGCTTCGCTGACCTGGCTTGTGGAAGCAACGGAAGATTTGCTGATGGACAGCACAATGCCGTCGTTGCCGTTGATTTTTACAAAACTGTCGCCGGAGTTGTCTTTGATTTCAACTGTGGCAACATCCTTGAGATAAACAGGTTCAACGCCGTCAAGCCCCATATCCACAAGCAGCAGATTTTCGAGGCTTTCGAGGTCCGAGAATTTTTCGCCTACCTTTACGGTAACACGTTCGTCCCCAAGCATAATGTAGCCTGCAGGCATTGAAAAGTTCTGTGCGGTGAGAATGCCGCTGATGGTGGACTGTGTAACAAGACTGTCGATGTTTGCGTTGCGCAGTGCTTCGTCACGGGCGGACTCAAACTGAGCGATACCGCTTTCCAGCTGTGCTTCGCCTTTGGTGATTTCGGCAACTGCTTCCATCTGGCCGCGGCTGAGTTCTTCGTAGGCTTTCTGCAAATCTTCCACTTTAACTTGTGCGGCAGTAAGCATCATATTTACCATGGAAAGCTCTGATTCTATCTGGCCAAGCTCGGTATCAAGGGCAGTCACATTGCCTGTTGTGATAATCGCTTCGTTGACACCTGCGGAACGCAGGGCAGTTTCCATTGTTGCGGCAGTTTCGTTGAGTTTTGTTTTTATATCCCCGATTTTGTCACTGCCCGCAAACTGTGCAGCCATCTGTGCGTTGTCGGTGATAAGCGCCTTGAGAGCGGTAATTTCGATGTTGCGGGCTTCCTTTTCAAAGTCGGAAATCAATGGATTTGCATTTTTGTTTTCAAGAAAAGCAATGGCTTCGTCCACCGTCATATCGTCGGTTACGCCGTCGTATGACATAGTTTCCAGCGTAGTGATGCTTGTGCGCACAAGGGACAGTGCCTGCACTGCAGGACGCACCTGTGTAAGCAGGGTTTTGCGGGCTTCAAGGGTGGTTTTTTGCCCTGTGATTGCTGACACCTGTGCAATGCCTGCGTCCAGCTGGGCTTCGCCCTGGGCAATTTTGTCAAAGGCTTCCTTTTTGCCGTTTGCAAGTTCGGTTTTGGCTTTGTCAAGGTCCTTTTTGGTTTTGGCAAGTTCCTTGTCCACGGCAGCCAGAATTTCGTCATTTATCTTATCTATTTTTTCCTGATTGAGCTGGATGCTTACATAGTCTTCCACAAGGCCTGTAACATCAACTGTGGCAACGCCGTCGATACGTTCAAGGTATGGTGACAGCTCGTTTTCGATATAGCTGGAAAGCTCTTTGATGTCCATACCGTCCATATCAACTGACAGCACCTGTACAGGCAGCATATCCGGGTTGAGTTTCATAAGCATCGGGGTGGAAACGGTATCTTCAAAATAGCCCTCCACCATATCAATGCTGCTGCTCATCTCTATCATTGCCGAGTCCATATTTACACTCTGGGAAAACTCCATAATGATAATAGATGCGTTTTCCATAGAGATACTCTGCATATTTTCAAGGCCGCTTGTGGTTGCAAGGGCACTTTCCAGCGGCTGGGTGACTGTGGTTTCCACACGTTCAGGGGATGCACCCGGTGCAGTTGTCATTGCGATAACATATGGCAGGTCCATTTTTGGCAAGAGATCGGTGTTGAGACGGTTGAACGACACAATGCCAAGAACAAAAACCAGCACCACCGCAACCAGCACGGTAAAAGGCTTTTTAACAGATAATTTGGTCATAGTTTTTTCCTTTGTGAGTTTATTTTTATAAAACAGATTATTGTCTGCGGCAGTTTGCCGCAATCTGAAGCGGCGATGAGGCACCGCCCACTGCAATACAGCTGATTTACATTTGCCGAGACAAACTTTGTTTGTCCCTTTGGGTGTCCGCTGATTTTACGGGCGGCTTGTGAGCCATCCCTGTATTGTAACCGACATTGATACTGCTGTTTCAATATAAAAATCTGCGCACAAAAACTGACCGACCGGTCGGTCGGTTTGACTGTATTATAATAAAACTTTTCACATATATGTGCAAGGGCTTTCACACAATTTTCATTGAGAAAAATTTAATATTGCAAAAAAGTATTTTTTATTACAGATGTTTACCCCTGCAGCAGCCAAAAACAACAAATATTTATGATATATTATATAAAACAAAAGGGCGGACAATATCCGGTATCATTAAGGTAAACATTACTCAAAAATACAATTTAGTGTAATAAATTAAAATGTCATTCTGAGCGAGCGAAGAATCTCTTTGTCTTATCAAACCGAGAGATTCTTCGGCATAAATGCCTCAGAATGACATACTTTTGTTAACTTAATGACAGTGGATAATATCCGCCCCTGCAAAATATGCTATTTGTTTTCAAGTTCAATTTTTCCGTGTTCTGCTTCAAAGTTTTTGATTAAATCACGTATCATAACTGTCAGCTGTCCGTTTGCTGAACGACCTTCATACTCTGCAATTATATGCAGTTTATCCAGCATCTGTTCATCTATTCTCAATGTAAAACTTTTAATACCCATAAATCAACCTCAAAATGAATGTGTTATGACTTTATTTTATATTCATTTTGGGTTATAATATGTAAACCGACATAATTATGATGTCAAAAATATGTCACAAATTAAAGGAGATTTATTATGGAATATTATTTTGATGCCGATTACAAACAAATGTATCTTAATCTTTTTAATGCAGTCAGCGATGCTATTGAGCAGATAGAAAATAAAAACTATGGCTTTGCTGAACAGATGCTGAAACTTGCACAGGCAGAATGTGAAGAAATTTTTATCCGATAAAACAAATCCCCGCACAGATAAATTTCTGTGCGGGGTTCGCCTTTTATAAACCATTTTTTTAATTAAAGTTCAATTTTGCCGTAGAGGCCTGTGCCGCCAAAGTCGTCAACAAGTTTTGTTTCTCTTGTTTTCTGAACCTGTGGTGCTGGTTTTTCTCTGCGGTCGCGGCGGCCTGAGTTTCTGCCGCCTTTTTTGTTGCCGCCATTGTTTTTTCTTGGTGCTGTGGAATAAATCACAACACGTCTCTGGCTGCCTTCACCCTTGCTTTCGCTTCTAACGCCTTCAATTGTGCCAACTGTTGCGTGGATGATGCGTCTTTCGTAAGGGTTCATTGGCTCAAAGCTGTAAAATCTGCCGGTTTTAACAACCTTTGCAGCCATCTTTTTAGCCATCTGCTGAAGGTCTTTTTCGCGTTTCTGACGGTAGTCAGCAACGTCAACAGAGATTTTTTCA
>JAGBFE010000098.1 GCA_018109965.1 Oscillospiraceae bacterium
CGGCAGACCGCTGTATCAGTGTGTGTATGATTCCAATATGACACATTCACAGAATCTGCTGAGCCTTGTTGACAATGCTGTATCTGTATGCGGCATAAAAAAAGAAGATATCGACCTTTTTGCAGTGACATTGGGCCCTGGTTCCTTTACCGGTCTGCGCATCGGCATAGCGCTTATCAAAGGGATGGCAATGGCACTGGGCAAACCTTGTGTTGGGGTATCCAGCCTTAAAGCGATGACAGCTTCTGTTGACCTTGACGGTATTGTTATCCCCTGTTTTGATGCAAGACGCGGTCAGGTGTACTGCAATGTCACTGATTGTGGCACAATCATTGCTGATGATGACTGCTGTATGGCTGCAGACCTTGAAAAATATATAACTGCAACGGAAAAAGACATATATTTCGTTGGTGACGGAAAAGATGTATGTTATAATAAATTTGAAAACTATGACAACGTAAAAAAACATTCTGTACTGATGCCCTGCATAGCTTACGGTGCCTGTCTGCTGGCTGAAAAAATGCCTGCCCAGACACATTTTGAACTCAGTCCGAGCTATCTGAGACTTTCACAGGCAGAAAGAGAATTAAAGGAGAAAAACAAATGATAGTTTTAGCAGCTGATCACGGTGGCTTCCACCTTAAAGAAGAAGTAAAAAAATACCTTGAAGCAAAAGGTGTTGAAATTATGGACGTTGGCACTTATACTGCTGACAGCGTTGATTATCCTGATATGGCTGTAAAGGGCTGTGAAAAAATTCTCAGCGGAGAATGCGAAAAAGGCATTTTCTTCTGTGGTACAGGTGTGGGCATTTCCATTGCTGCAAACAAAGTAAAAGGCATCCGTGCCTGCTGTTGCAGCGACCATTTCAGTGCAAAATATACAAGACTGCACAACGATGCAAACGTTTTGTGCCTTGGCGGCAGAGTTGTAGGTGCAGGCATTGCGTGTGAACTTGCTGATCTGTTTATCGAAACAGAATTTGAAGGCGGCCGTCACGCAAGACGAGTAGACAAAATTATGGCAATTGAAAAATAAACACAAAAGGAGAATTTGATATGTCAAACGTTGTTATTCTTGACCATCCTCTTATAAAACACAAGGTTGCTATTATGCGCAACAAAGAAACAGGCACAAAGGAATTTAAGGAAGTTGCAAAGGAAATTGCAATGCTTATGTGCTACGAAGCAACAAGAAACCTTGCTGTTGAAGATGTTGAAATAGAAACCCCTATCACCACAACAACCTGTCAGATGCTCAGCGGCAGAAAGCTGGCAATTGTGCCTATTCTGCGTGCAGGTCTCGGTATGGTTGACGGTATGCTGGCACTGGTGCCTTCCGCAAAAATCGGTCACATTGGCCTTTACCGTGACGAAGAAACACTTGAACCTGTGGAATACTACTGCAAAATGCCAAGTGACATTGCTGAAAGAGATGTTTTTGTGGTTGACCCTATGCTTGCAACAGGCGGCAGTGCCTGCGATGCAATCAAGCTTATCAAAGCCCGCGGCGCAAAAAACATCAAATTTATGTGCCTCATTGCAGCACCGGAAGGTATAAAAAAACTGACCGAAACACACCCTGATGTAGATGTGTACTGTGCAGCACTTGACAGTCATCTTAATGAACACGGATACATTGTTCCGGGTCTTGGTGACGCAGGTGACAGAATTTTCGGTACAAAATAATGCAACATAAAAAGTCCTGATTTACGATATCAGGACTTTTGTTTTTATCATCAGTTGTTGCCTCTGACAGTATAATTCACCCTCACATAAAAAAGCACCTGCAATGCAGGTGCTTTCATTTTTTGCCTAGGGGAGATGGGATATTTGCCTATTTTTAATTATTCGCCTTTTTCAGCTGCGTAACATTCGCTGCAAAGAACTGGTCTGTCTTCTCTTGGTTTAAATGGAACTCTTGCTTCCTTACCACATTTTGCACATACTGCTGTATGGTATTCTCTCTGACCGCGAACCTGATTTTTTCTTGCGTCACGGCAAGATTTACATCTCTGCGGTTCGTTTTCAAAGCCTCTTTCTGCATAAAATTCCTGTTCGCCTGCTGTGAAAGTGAATTCTTGTCCGCAATCTTTGCAAACTAAAACTTTGTCTTGATACATAGGGTATCTCTCCTTAAAAAAATGTATTTGGCCCTTAAAACATAATTACCATTGCTTTGCTTACTCTGCAGAGGCTTTGAGGTAAGGGCTTTATAATAAAGACTTATCCGTCCCTATTTACGCAGTTTTTTGTGTATTCTCTGCACCGCATTGTTGATAGCCTTTTCGTCACGCTTTGTCATCTGTGCAATTTCTTTGTAGGAATATTGCATCATATACAGCGAAAAAACCAAAAACTCAAACTTTGACAGTTTTTGCCGTGCTATATCAATAAACTCCTTGTTCTGCTCCTTGACCAGAAAATCAATTTCGGGATTTTTTTGAAAATCCTCCTCATCCAGACTTTTTGCTGTATTTAAAATCTGATGCTTCTGGCTTTGGCTGGAGTTGTGCGCCGTGATTATATTATTCAAAATACATTTTTTGGCGTAGGTAGCAAACCTTGCGCCATTGTCAGGGGAATAGCTCAATATAGCTTTGAATAATCCGATATTGCCCTCCTGTACAGCGTCTTCAAAATCAAAATACGGTGTGCGCAGTTTGCTGGCACAGGCTTCTATTGAACTTTTGAAATATTTGAAAATATATTCAATATCTTCGTCAGACCCCTGCTTTGCAAGGGCAACGCACTGTTCCATTTCTTTTTGCACTGGTATGATACCTCTGAACGCTTTTATGGACAATATCATTGTATACAACATATTATACAAAAATTTTGAACCTATGTCAATTTTTTTATCACTGTATATACGCAAAAAAGGTGCCTGGGCCAGTCTATACTGCGCTCAGTCACCTTAATTTATCATATATCTTCTCTTGTAACAGTTCTTATCCATCTTCCCGATGCAATGCGCCAGATTTCGATGAATATTTTTATAAATGCATCACAACGCATTGACAGGTACACCAGCGGTGCCGGTGCCTTGATTACAAGCCCAAGCAGCACACTTAACGGTATATTTATAAGCCACATGCCACCACCGTCCAGTGCCAGTGCCAGCTTTGTGTCCCCGCCGCCGCGCAGAACGCCAACAATGTTAACGATGTCAATGGCTGCCAGAGGCTGAATTAAAATTACAACTGTCAGCATCTGGAATGCTGCAAGCTTTGCCTGCGGAGTAATATTGTAGATGGAAAGGAACGGATTTCTGACAAGCAGTACCACCAGTGACATTACAACACCTATACAGAAAGCTGTAAGATTGATTGTAGCCGCTGTTTTCTGTGCGCGTTCCAGTTTGCCCTGACCAATCGTTTTGCCGCAGATAACCGCTGCTGCATTTGCAACACCGAATGTAAATACCGATGAAAGATTGTAGATAACGTTTACAACACTGTTTGCCGCAACAAAGGTGGAACCTATGTGTCCCATAATAATCCCGGTTGTAACACTGCCCATACCCCAGATGAGCTCGTTGCCCATAACCGGCAGTGCGTGATGGATAAAGTCAGGTATAAGACTTTTGTCAACCTTGAACATACAGTGCCATTTGAAACCGATTTTCTTCTCAATAAAATACATATAGACAAAGGCACACACAAATTCAAACACTCGTGCTGCAACTGTACCTATGGCTGCACCCTGCACACCCAATGCCGGAGCACCGAATTTACCGAAAATGAACATATAGTTTACAATTACATTTACAAAAAATGACATTGCATAAACTGTTGTACTTACCTTCACCTGTTCAACACCGCGCAGTGCAAGGAAATAGCAGTTTGACAAGGAGTAAAACACAAAACCGAAAGAAAGTGTTTTAAGATATTTTACGCCTGCTGCAATAACCTCTGCCTCGTTGGAAAACAACGACATTATCTGTTCTGTAAAGAAAAACGCCGCCAGTGAAAAACAGATGGATATAACAAACATTGTCATTGTGGAAATACGCATTACCCTGCGTATAACCTCTGTATTGCCTTTGCCCCAGTACTGTGAAATAAGCACCGAAGCACCGCCACACACACCAAAGCCTGCAATCATCATAAGGAAAAACGTCTGTCCGCCAAGATTTGCACCGGAAACTGCAATGTCACCCAGTTCACCCAGCATAATTGTATCCATAGCGGATACACCGTGGTTGATAACATTCTGCATTGCTATCGGCAGTGCAATAGCCACAAGCGCCTTGAAATATTCTCTGTCAAAAACAAAATGTTTTTTTAACATATATTCTCCTTTGCTGTATTTATCAAAATATGTAAAAATTATATGATCATCCTTATATATACAACATATAAAAGTTTATAACATATTGCATATAAAGGCAATAGAAAAGTCTTTCGTAAAGAGCTATTTCGTAAAATAAAAAAGTCCCGACTTATCAGTCGAGACCTTTTGGTGCCGGTGGTCGGGGTCGAACCGACACGGTATCACTACCACAGGATTTTGAGTCCAGCACGTCTGCCAATTCCATCACACCGGCTTAAACAGCTTTATTATTATACAGTACAACCATCAAAATTGCAAGAGTTTTTTTCATTTTTTATAAAAAAGCAGCTTATTATTTTATCCTTTTTTTGCAATAATATGTAAAAATTTGCCATTTTGTATATGTTTTTGCTGTTTGTTTTTTGTTTTGATTTATTTTAACAGACAATACTTTTTAATAATTCAGCAATTAAACTGTTTTTAGGAGTATTTTATGGAATATATCAGACTTATAGGTATTGCAATTGTTGTAATCGGTTTTGCCCTCAAGCTTGATTCGATACTGATAATCGTCCTTGCCGCTGTTGCAACCGCACTGGCAAGCGGAATTGATGCAATCAGCTTTCTGGAAGCGTTTGGTCAAGGGTTTGTTGCCAACCGCAATATAACAATATTTATCCTTGTGATGCTTGTCACAGGCACACTTGAGCGGAATGGTCTGCGCGAGGCTTCGTCATCACTTATAGGCAGAGTAAAAGGCGCCACCAGCGGTGTTGTAATTGCAGTATATGGTATCATAAGAGGTATTTTTGGCGCTTTCAATGTTGGATTTGGCGGTGTTGCAGGTTTTGTACGCCCTGTGCTTATACCCATGGCAACAGGCACAGTGGAAAAAAATGACCGCAAAATCAACGAAAACCATCTGGAACAGATTAAAGGTATGTCCGCAGGTATGGAAAACATCGCCTGGTTTTTCTGCCAGGTGCTGTTTGTAGGCGGTTCCGGCGCACTGCTGGTGCAGTCCACTCTTGCAACAGTTGGCTATGATGCCCCATTGATTCGTCTGGCTGCTATTGAAATTCCTGTTGCAATTGCAGGTGTTGGCTTCGGCATAATTTATTATATAATCAAAGACCGCCGCCTCAGAAAAAAATATTACACCAAGGAGAACTAATATGGCTTTTTTTACCG
>JAGBFE010000008.1 GCA_018109965.1 Oscillospiraceae bacterium
ACAGCCTTTGCCACCTGATGCACCATGCGGAGTGCTACAGGGAAAATTGCAGGACCGGAGAAGCCGCCCATTGTGTTTGCAATGATTGGTTTGCCTGTTTTGAGGTTGATGCGCATACCGAGCAGTGTGTTGATCATACTGATGCCGTCTGCACCTGCGTCTTCCGCTGCTTTTGCAATGGAAACGATATCTGTTACGTTTGGAGAAAGTTTGATGTAAACAGGTTTTGTTGTTACCTCTTTAACTCTTTTTGTAACTTCGTAAACATTTTTAGGGTCAGTGCCGAATGCCATACCGCCGCCGTGTACGTTAGGGCAGGATACGTTAACTTCGATGATGCCAACCTGGTCTTCCTTGTCGATGCGTTCACAGCAGTAAACGTAGTCTTCAATTGCATAACCTGAAATGTTTGCAATAACCTTTTTGTTAAAAATCTTTTTAAGGTCAGGCAGTTCCTTGTTGATAACTGCATCTATACCGGGGTTCTGCAGACCAACGGAGTTAATCATACCCATTGGTGTTTCTGCGATACGGGGTGTAGGGTTGCCGAACTGGCCAACTCTTGTTGTGCCCTTGAAGCTGAATGTGCCAAGGATGTTGATGTCATAAAAATCAGCAAATTCCTTGCCGAAGTTGAAGGTGCCGGAAGCAGGAATTACAGGGTTGTCAAGTGTCCAGCCTGAAAGTGTAACCTTTGTGTTTACCATATAATTTCCTCCTTGAGCAAGATTGGGCCTTCCTTGCAGATGCGTTTGTAGCCTGTGAGTGTTTTGCAGCTGCAGCCCATACATCCGCCAAAGCCGCAGCCCATTCTTTCTTCAAAAGAAAGCTGACCGGAGCATTCGGTTGCATTGCTGATAGCCTTGAGCATTGGTTCAGGACCGCATGTGTAGAAATAGTCATAATCAGAAAGTGTTTTGATAACATCTGTTACAAAGCCTTTTGTGCCATAGCTGCCGTCGTTTGTTGTTACATAAACGTCACAGCCCAAAGCTTTGAATTCTTCTTCGCCAAAAACATCGTCCTTGCTTGTGAAACCAAGAATAACTGTTGGCTGTTTGCCCTGCTTTACAAGCTGTTTTGCAAGGTTGTACATCGGAGGTGTGCCAACACCGCCGCCGATAACCAGCGGTTTGTTGCTTTCGGCTTTGATAGTAAAGCCGTTGCCGAGACCTGTGAGCACGTCAAGCTGTGTGCCGATTTCCATCTGTGCCATTTTTTCTGTGCCTGCACCTACAACTTTGTAGATGATGTAGATGTTTTTTTCGTCCCAGTCACAGATAGAGATTGGTCTGCGCAGGTAAAAACCTTCGATTTCGATATTTATAAACTGACCAGGTGCTGTGATAAAGCTTGTATCACCGCAAAGTGTCATATAATACACATCTTTTGCAATTTTTTTGTTTTCTGCAACTGTGTATATTCCTCTTTTATACATAGGAAAACACTCCTTTCTGCCGATTGTTGTTTTTTTAACATTGTTTTTTCAATATATAGGCGGATTTGTCATCCGCCTATATCATTTTGTTATCTTATGCCGTCCTTTGTGCTGTGACAGCTTTCAGCTTTTATTTTTCGTCGATTGTGGAAACCTTGAGTGTCATTTCTTCCAGAACATCAAGCAGAGCATTTACTGTTGAAAGGCTGGAGAAGAGAGGCACGTTGTTTTCAACTGTGTAACGGCGGATAAGGAAGCCGTCGTGACGTGTATCTGCACCAACATCCTGTGTGTTGATAACGTATGTTACATAGCCTTTTGTCAAGCTTTCGATAACGTCGCTGCCGCCTTCGCTGATTTTCTGTTTAACTCTCGTTTTGATGCCGTGTTCTTTAA
Source organism: Oscillospiraceae bacterium (assembly GCA_018109965.1). Next base: position 1,835 of record JAGBFE010000008.1, read on the forward strand.
GGTATTTTGCTGTACCTTCGGTAGCTTCAATGTTGAAACCAAGGTCGTAGAAACGTTTGATAAGATAAAGTGCCTTTGGCTTGTCCTTGTCAGCAAGTGTTACAAACACTGTACCGTAGTTCTGCACCTTGATGCCGCTTGCCTGCAGTGCTTTGTAAACTGCACGGTGGAGGTTGCGGTCATAACCGATTGCTTCCCCTGTGGATTTCATTTCCGGTGAGAGGTAAGCATCAAGACCACGGATTTTGCTGAAGGAGAAGGTTGGTGCTTTTACATAGAAGCGTTTTGCAGGTTCCTGAACATATGTGCCGT
>JAGBFE010000099.1 GCA_018109965.1 Oscillospiraceae bacterium
AAAGGCTGCCATTGAAAAAGGCAAAAATGTTGTCACTGCCAACAAAGCGCTTGTGAATAACTATTATGATGAAATATTGGCGCTCACAAAACAGTATGGCACAAAATTCCGCTGTACAGCAGCTGTTGGCGGCGGCATAGGTTGGCTTACTGAACTGGAACGTGCAAAACGTGTGGATACCATCACAAAGGTTGGCGGTATAATGAACGGCACCTGCAACTATATCCTTGACAATATGACAACCAAAGGCCTTGACTATGACGTTGCTTTAAAGCAGGCACAGCAGCTTGGGTATGCCGAAGCAGACCCTTCTGCCGATGTTGAGGGCACAGACACCTGGAACAAAACAATTATTTCTGCCAATATTGCATTTGATGCAGATATTGACAAGTCCACAGTTCCTGTATGCGGAATAAACTGTATAACTGCCGATGATATTGCACAGTTTAATCAGCACGGCTATGTATGCAAACTGATGGGCACTGCACAAAAGGATGAAAACGGAATTACCGCATGTGTACAGCCGACACTGATAAAACAGGGCGAACCTGCAGCAGCGGTACCGATGAACTTCAATCATATTTCAATGACAGGCACAAACGCAGGCACGCGCAGTCTGTTCGGACAGGGTGCAGGCAGATATCCCACCGCCTACAACGTGGTGCAGGACTGCATTGATGTGCGCAACGGCATTGGTTTTTATACCGATAAGGCTGAAAAAACAAAGGCTGACAATACAATGTGCTGCAGATATTATGTGCGTGGTGTGCAGGATAAATGGCTGGATGAAAACACCGCTGAAAAATGGGGGCAGGCTGTTATCACAAAGCCTGTGCAGATATGCAAAATGCACAGCTGGCTGATACAGCACAAAAATGTATTTATCGCAGCGTTGGATGATTAAATAAGTTAATGTATATAAGAAAAGAGATTTACATATGAAAGTTTTAAAATTTGGCGGTACTTCAATGGCGGATGCAGGCCAGTACCGAAAAATAAAAGATATAGTGCAAGCCGACCCTACAAGGCGTGTGGTTGTGGTTTCGGCACCGGGCAAAAGATTTTCCGGTGACTACAAGGTGACCGACCTTTTGTATCTTTGTCACGCACATACACAGTATGGCGTTGACTGCTCCGGCATATTTGATATAATATGCCAGCGTTATTATGATATCGCAAAGGAACTCAATCTTAAAGTTGACCTTGACAGCGAGTTTGCACAGCTCAAAGCAAGACTGGATGAAAAAGCGGTTTCCCGTGATGAACTGGCAAGCCGGGGCGAATATTTTTCTGCAAAGCTTATGGCAGATTATCTTGGCTTTGATTTTGTTGATGCAGCCGACTGGATTTGCTTTAACTATGACGGCTCTGTCAACAAAGAAAAAACCTACAGCAAACTGGCTGCAATGGACTTAAGTCGCGGCACAGTTATCCCGGGGTTTTACGGTGTAATGCCTGACGGCAATGTGCAAACCTTCTCCCGCGGTGGCAGTGATATCACAGGTGCACTTGCTGCAGCGGCACTGGATGCTGAAGTTTACGAAAACTGGACCGATGTTTCGGGCATACTTATGGCTGACCCTAAAATAGTGGAAAATCCGCGCACCATCAGAGAGATGACCTACAACGAATTGCGCGAGATGAGCTATGTCGGGGCACAGGTGCTTCACGAAGCTGCAATTTTCCCTGTGAGAGAAAAGGATATCCCGCTCAACATCCGCAACACCGATGCACCAAATGACCCGGGCACTGTTATCCGCGAAAGATGGGATGCCGACCACGAGCCGGAACGTTTTATCACAGGTATAACAGGCAAAAAGAACTTTTCCGTTATCTATGTTGCAAAACGCGGTATGAGCAATGAGGTCGGTGCATTAAGAAAAATTCTTTCCATTATCGAAAAACACAATATTTCGGTAGACTATGCACCAAACGGTATCGACAATGTTTCCTTTGTTATTGCAACCGACGCACTTAAACCAAAGCTTTATGCTGTTATCAGCGAAATTCAGCAGGAAATCAATCCAGACAAGGTGGAGGTTCACGACGGTATAGCAGTTGTGGCAATTGTTGGCCGCCGTATGGCGTTCAAACCCGGTACATCGGGCAAGATTTTTACAGCCCTGGGCAAAAACGGAATCAATATCCGTATGATAAATCAGGGCCCCGATGAGCTCAACATCATTATCGGCATTGACAACAAAGACTTTGCCGAGGCAATCCGTGTGCTTTACAACGGATTTGTAAAGTAAGGGGGGAATAGTTATGAAAAAATACAAAGTGGCAATTCTCGGCGCAACAGGCGCAGTGGGCCAGCAGATGATAAAGGTGCTTGAAGAACGCAGCTTCCCGGTGTCAGAGCTTGTTCCTCTGGCAAGTGCACGCAGTGCGGGCAAAACACTGGAGTTCTGCGGACAGCAGATTGTAATAAAAGAAGCCTGTGACGAAGCTTTTGAAGGCGTGGACATTGTTCTCGGTGCAGCAGAAAATGACATTGCAAAACGTTTTGCTCCTGCAATTGTAAAAGCAGGTGCAGTATTTGTGGATAACTCATCGGCTTTCCGACTTGATGAAGATGTACCCCTTGTGGTACCCGAGGTAAATGCCGAAGACGTGAAATGGCACAAAGGCATCATTGCAAACCCAAACTGTGTTACAATCATTGCACTGACAGCAATCAATGAGCTGCACAAACTGTCGCCGATAAAATCCATTGTTGCATCCAGCTATCAGGCCGTTTCGGGTGCGGGGGCATCAGGTCCTGTGGAACTTATGGAACAGGTTGAGGCTTTAAGCAAAGGTGAAAGCTTTGAACCAAAAACTTTCCAGTATCAGATTGCCTACAACCTTATTCCGCAGATTGGCGGCGAAAAGGAGAGCGGCTACACCAGTGAAGAGATGAAACTGCAGTACGAAGGCAGAAAAATTATGCACAACCCGGATATGAAGGTCAGCTGCACCTGTGTGCGTGTGCCTGTGGTGCGCAGCCATTCAATTTCCATGAATCTGCGTTTTGACAGACATATCCTGGTGGAAGAAGCAAGAAATGCTGTTGCAAATGCACCGGGCTGCAAACTTGTGGACGACCTTGCCAACAAGCGTTATCCTATGCCGCTGGAAACTTCTGACCAGGATATAGTGTTTGTGGGACGTATCCGCCCTGACCTTACCGATGACAATTCCCTTTGTCTGTGGTGCTGTGGCGACCAGGTGCGCAAAGGTGCTGCAACAAATGCAATCCAGATTGCAGAACTGCTGATTGAAAAATAGATATTATAAAAACAGGGACGGCTGTCCCTGTTTTTTATTTTTTGCAAAACTTTACAACTTGATAATATCTGTAAGTTAACATTAAGATATAATATATAATATAAATAATATACTTACATAATTAAAGAGGTTACCCATGGCATATATTTTGGTTGCAGAAGACGAACAGGCTATCAATGACCTGATGTACAAAAATTTAAAGCTGGTAGGACATACAGTGGAGCAGGCATTTGACGGTGCACAGGCACTGGAGCGCATAAAGGAAAACACATACGACCTTGTGCTGCTGGATATTATGATGCCGCAGCTTTCCGGCCTTGAAGTCAAAAAGCTTATCCCACCCGAAATACCTGTGATATTTGTCACCGCAAAGCTGTCAGTTTCTGACCAGCTGGTTGGTCTTGGACTTGGTGCAGATGATTATATTACAAAACCATTTGACATTCTTGTTCTGCTTGCAAGGGTGGAAAACATTCTCCGCCGCACAAAAAAGAACAGCACGGTTTTTGATATAAAGGACTGCCATATAGACCTCAACAGCCGCACAGTGACAAAAGGCGGGTGTGAAGTTGTGCTTACCCTGCAGGAATTCAACCTGCTGGAAGCTCTTGTGTTAAACCGCAACTTTGCACTTTCCCGCGACAAGCTTTTGCAGCTGGCGTGGGGGTATGACTATATGGGAGATACCAGAACAGTTGATGTGCACATACAAAAGCTGCGCAAAAAACTGGACCTGCAAAACGAAATTGCAACAGTTTACAAATACGGTTATCGGTTAGAGGTGTAGTTTATGAAACTCAGATTTTGGCAAAAGCTTTATTTAAGCACATTGCTTGTGTTTTTGATATTTTTCAACAGCGGTGTTTTTGTTATTGTTTCATCACAAAACTCAAAATCACTGTCGCAGCAAAAAGAAAGCCTGCTGACACAGCAGGAATATATCCTGCAGCAGGTTATCAATGATATGACTCTGGTTTACGAAAGCAGACCTCTTGGCATACCGATGATAATCAGTCAGTACGGCAACCGTTATTTCCAGAATGGCGTGCTTATGCAGATAAAAAAAGGGGAGGAGCTTGTCTACTCCTCTTTTGGTGCTGATTACGATTTTGAAAACAGATATCTTGAAAAACGTGTGTCGGAAATCAAAGATATAAGCGGCATCAAATTTTTTGTGGTGGAATGCAATCTGCCGCAGCCTTTTGAAAACTATGGCACAGTACTGGCTTTTCCGATACAGGATTTTTTTGACAACTGGTACAATACCATTTTTGTTATCAATATACTTTGTTGCTGTGTTTCCGCCGTTACTGCGTTTGTGCTGTACCGTGTGCTCAAACATCTCACAAAACCTATACAGGCTCTGAGCGAAGCAGCGGTGCAGTTTGGCAAAGGCAATCTTGATGCGCGTATTGAAAACATAACTGATGACGAAATAGGCGAAACCGCACACAATTTCAACATTATGGCGCAGCAAATCAGCACACAGATGCAGACACTGGAACATTCTGCACAGGAAAAACAGAATTTTATCGACGACTTTTCCCACGAAATGCGTACGCCACTCACTGCAATACGTGGATATTCCCAGTATATGCAGCGGG
>JAGBFE010000100.1 GCA_018109965.1 Oscillospiraceae bacterium
AAGGTGGTTCCAAAACATCTGAAAGCGTTCAGTATATATCCGCGGGTGAAAATTTCTTCCAGCAGCGGCGGCAGAATACACACATACACAAAATACAGCAGTACAGCAAATGCGCCGTCAGGGATATTGAGTGCACGGGGTGCAAATTCAAGCCCCAGCGACCTGAGCACAATCAGCACCACGCTGTTTGCAATGCTTGTGCACAAAATCAGCACATAGCCGTATGCAACGGCGGCAAGGGTGTCTGTTGCGTTGGATTTTCTGAAAAGCTTAGGGTGCAGTCCAAGGGTGTTTTCAATTGTTATTGTTGGCACAAGACAGGCAGCAAGAAATACAGCAATGCCGATAATCAGCATCACAGCCGAGTCTGCCTCAAAAGGCAGTCTGGCCAGCACAGCACCGCATATTTCTCTTATTGCAAGAAAAACAATAACGGCAAAGCCAACCACGTTGTAAATGAATTTAAGATTTTTATTTTTAACCATACTTTTACCTCTATAAACAGATTATATATGAATATAAAAATAAAAGCAAACTGTGGATGCATACTGCCACATATTTTTCACACATTTACATAAAGGGTTAAAACAGTGCTTTTCTTTACTAAAACTGCTTTTTATGTTACTATAAAATGTAAGGTTAAAACAAAGGAGATGTTTATGAACAGACTGCCGCATATAGGACTCAGAATTATCAAAACCGCAGTGGTTATCTTTTTATCCCTCACTGTCAGCTGGCTGCGCGCAGGGCAAAGCAATGCTTTGTATATTGCAATTGCCGCAATGCTGGCAATACAGCCTACAATGGAAGGGGCAAAAAGCGAAGGCGTCAACCGCCTTATCGGCACACTTTCGGGCGGTGTATGGGGCACAGCGGTGTTTCTTATCAACATTTTTGTTCTTGGCAGATTTCATGTGCTGGTGCAGTATCTGTTTGTGTCACTGGCAATCATACCACTTATCCTTACGTCCTTAAAACTAAAACGTCCTTCAACCGTTTCCATTGCCTGCGTGGTTTTCCTGGTGGTGGCAACTTCGCCGGTTGGGGACATAAACCCTCTGAAATATGTGGGCAGCCGCATGCTGGACACCTTTATCGGTTTTGTAATCGGTATGGCGGTGAACCCTGTGCGCATACCGCAAAAAGAGGAATAATCTGTAAAAATTTTACTGTGAGGTGAAACATATGCCTGACAATTATACACATAAATACAACGGGCAGAATGCCCTTAAAATTGCACAGTACACCCCAAGAAGCTACGAGGCATTTATCTGGGGCTGCAACGGACCTGACATACTGTACAGCTACAAAATGTACGAGGCACACCGCAAGGATTATATGTACAAACTTGCAAGCCGTATGCACAGCGAAAAAACAGGGCTGTTTTTGCAAAATCTGTTCCGCTTTGCCCAGACCAATGCCCAAAAGGACTACTGTCTTGGTTTTTTGTGCCATTATTCCCTGGACAGTATACTGCACCCGTATATCAACTATATAACCACAGCATATGCATCTCCGTACAATACCGAGCACGGCCACTGCTGGTTTGAAACAGCGCTGGACAGTATGCTTTCATTCCGCGAAACATCAAGCCACGCGGCTGACCCAAAGGAATACTGCCCCGATATACGCAAAATGTATATGGACCAGATAATAACCCTGTTTAAAAAAGCGGTGGAGGCAACTTATACCGACTGCATCTATGACCGCGGTGAATATCAGCAGGCTTTCAGCGATTTCAGAAAAGTTAAAAACTGGCTGTATTCCCCGACCGAAAACAAAATTGTGCTGTCCCGTGCCATTGAGCTGGCGCTGGGTATGGAAAAAGGGTACATCGCCTGCCGTCTGCAGCCCTG
>JAGBFE010000101.1 GCA_018109965.1 Oscillospiraceae bacterium
ATATATTCTTGGTAGTACAAAAACTATTCCACAGAGCACAGAAGATACACTGGCAGGGTATGATGTAAAACGTCTTGCAGGCGATACAAGATATGATACAAATATTGAGATTTTGAAAGAAGCTGGTGTAACAGATCAGGAAATACTGGTATGTTCCGGTGAAATTTTCGCAGACAGTCTTTCAGCTTCTGCAGTTGGTAAACCTATTCTGTTGGTTAATACCAAAAAAGATAGTTTAACTGCTGCACAGAAAGAATACTTGTCTACAATATCTACAGATACTTTCTATATTATTGGTAGTACAAAAACAATAAGTGAAAATCTTGCTGCAGATGTTAATAAATATGGTAGTATCGAACGTGTTTGGGGTGATACCAGATACGAAACCTCTATTGCTGTTGCAGAAAGATTCTTTACTAATCCGGATACTGTGATTTTTGCAGGTGGCACACAATATCCAGATGGTTTATGCGGAGGAGCGTTGGCAACAATTATTCATGCTCCAATTATCCTTTCGAATACAGGCACAAGTACAATTGAGGTAGCTAAATCTTATATACAGAGTAACGATGTATATAGCGGTATAGTACTTGGTGCTGATATGCATATTGATGATGTAACTGCTAAATATATATTTGATGTAGAAAACATTAAAATATGGGAATAAGTTGATCTGTTAAAAGTTGTTTATTATATTATCTTGGGTGTTTTATTACTTATACCATTTAAATTTAAGCATAATAAGAATCCACCAGCTTAGTTTACCATTTCACACAGCCGGTGGTTTTCGATAAATAATAAAAAAGTAGATACATGGCGAGTCCGTGTATCTACTTAAATTTTAATATTTCACTATGTGAGTGTTTTTATAAATATTATACTATATTATTCTATTCTAAAGTTTAAACTCCTCAGGAGAAAAATCGGGCAGTTTTGGCATTCTTTTTGGTATACGTTTTGTAGGACAGTATATAAATTTATTGCAGGAATAATAAGGAGAAACTACACCTTTTTTGCTGCAAAGAATCATATGTTCATCACTGGATGGACTGCCGTACTGACAGTATGTACACGCAGGGTCAATATTGTTGCCAAAAAGCGGTTTGCTGGTTTTAAAAAGTCCCATATATATTCTCCAAAGAATAAAATTTATATAAAAAGTATATCTCATTTATTGGTTTTAGTAAATACCCCTGTTTTTTTATCAAACATTATTACAAAACACAATGACATAATAAGCAGATATATGGAAATATGGGGGGAGTTCCAGTACATATTTATTTTTATATCTCCGTTTGCATATACGGAGGATGATACAGGGAACAGATTTACAAGAATACGAAGAATACATATTGCAAGCGGTATCTGAAAAATTTTGGAAATAAACAGTATTTTAAAACTGTAAATCTTGTTTTCATCAAAACTTTTCATCTGAAAATAGGCACTTAAAGGGAAAAATGTTACGGCGATACATATAAGATACAGATTTTTTCCAAAGTCTGAACATATATAATTGCAGGCATTTGTTACTTCGCATATGACGGAAAAAGCTACTGATACTGCGGAATTATTTGTGTAAAGCTGTATAACTTTACATACTGTACTGACGAAAATAACTACTCCGCAAATGGTTAGAATTCCAGTTACGGCATATTTTATTGCATCAGAAATATCAGTGGTTATATAAGTATCGGTTTTGTGGGGTTGAAGTCTGTCATAAGGCAGAATAAAGGATATGACAAAAGCTGTGATATAGCAGGAAGTGATTACAGCGATATATAAAAGCACACCGGTTTTTAAACTGCCAAGCATCTGTAACCCCACTGCAACAATAATAAAAGCGGGGGAGTTGTTGCTTGTAAGTACAGTAAGTACATAATTGAGATTTTTATCGCAGTTCAGCTCCCGACTTATTCTGTTTAAAAACAAACCGCCTGTTGCAAATCCTCCAAGTATACTCAACACACAATAGGTTATCAGTCTTTTGTCGGTTATATTTAAAAGTCTGAACAACGGCGAAAAAGGAATACTCAGAGTGTCACTGCTTTTAAAACAGGACAAAAATGAGGATATCACCATAAAAACAAACAATGACGGAATGATGGTGTTGTAGCATAAAAAAAGACTTTCCTTAACAGCGCTGACGATTGTTTTTGCATTGCAGAAATACAGTATAATAATGGAAAATACAATACCTGACGCCAGTATTTTTTTCAGTTTCATATCAGCATATCACCACCCTGTAATTCCATATATATGATAAAAAAGATTATTTTAGGTGGATAAAATGAAACTGAAACCAAACAAAGAAAAAAACAGTATAGCTTCTGCACTCAAAGATATTTATTCTATGGAAAATGATGCCGTACAGACCTCCATATCAATAGATGTCAACGGGTGTGTAAATCTTGAAGGCTTTAAAAAACTGGTTGATTACAGAAATGACAAAATTATTATTGAGACCAGACAAAAACGGGTATATATATACGGTGATGACCTGACAATTCTGGGATGCAGCAAACATAATGCGGTATGCAGTGGAAAAATCGTTCGCATAGAATTGTTTGAAAATGAGGTGTAGCTTTTGACATCGAAGGTATATTTTGAAGTTTATTCAGGCCTTTACTGTGAATTTTTAAACTATCTTGTTGAAAAGGAAATATTTGTTTCGCTGATAAAAAGCACTGATTTTGGATTTACTGCAACATGTATGGCAAAGGATTACAAAAAAATTGCCCGTGCAGCAAAAAAATTTCAATGCAAAACAAAAATAATCAGAAAAAACGGACTGTATTTTAAATCCAGAAAAGTATTGGCACGCAAAGGTATTGTTTTGAGTGCGGCACTTGTTTTTTTGTACGTTTTCCTGTTCAGCAAACTTATATGGAGAATAGATATTATTGCTCCAAGCAAAAATATAACTGAAGACGTAAATTCAATTTTATATGAGAATAACTGTTATGCAGGAGCAGTATTTAATCAGGAAAAAAACCAGAATATTATTCAGAAGATATTTATGGATGTTGATAATGTGGGATATGTTACGCTCAATTTTTACAAAGGTATACTTACCTGCAAGGTGGATGCAACAATAAACAAAATGCCATATCTTGAAAACAGTACAAGCGGAAATATAACTGCTTCCCTTGACGGAGTGATTGAAGAGCTGGAAATATATAATGGTTTTTCGGATATTCAGATAGGGCAGATGGTGCTTAAAGGCGATGTATTGGTTGAGCCCACATATGTTGACCGCAATGGAACCTTGCAGCAGGTGATGCCGAGAGCGTTTATCAAGGCTTACTGTTTAAAAGAATATTCAGCGCAGACAGATTTCAACAAAGAGGTGTCCATACGTACAGGTAAATATACAGAACAGGTGTCACTAAAGTTTATTGGCAAAAAGATATTGATAAAAAAAGCAGATATCGATGCCTACAAACAATATGAAAGCGAAAAATATTTTGAAAATATAACCATATTGGGATTCAGCCTGCCTTTGACAAAAGAAACAATACGGTTTTATGAAAAAGAATCGGTGAACATAGAAAAGGATGAGCAGTCAGCATATGATGCGGCAAAAAAAGCAGTCGATACAACAATAAAAAGTGATACATCTCTTTTGGTGGCAGATAAATACGAATATTACAGTAAAACCACGGAGGACGGTGTGACTGTTTTTTGCAGAGTATACGGGCATTACGATATAACCGTATAGCCGAGGTATAAACACATTTACATAATTTACTTATTTTAAAATATATGATATACTAATAAATTGAAAAAGTATTAACTATTTGAGGTGGCATTTTGGCAGAAAAAATTTTTGAAGCTTTAACAAACGATATTGCATTGCTTATTGCAGGCCCGTTCAACAAACATATATCCGAGATGGAAAAGGCATTCGGTGTGTCGGTAGTGTGCCGTGGAACAGAATTTAAAGTAAGCGGTGAAGATGAAAGTGTAAAACGCACTCTCAGTGCACTCAATGCAATGGCAGACCTGCACGCACAGGGAACAGCTTTGGATGACCAGTCAATCGGTTACTGCATAAATATGGCTCAGACAGGTGATGTGGATAAAGTGAAAAACTTTAACTCCGACCTTGTTCTGCTTACCGCAAAGGGCAAGCCTATCCGCAGCAAAACCTTTGGTCAGACAGAATATCTCAAGGCTATCAGCAAAAACAGTATCACTTTTGGTATCGGACCTGCAGGTACAGGCAAAACATACCTTGCTGTAGCTATGGCTGTAAAAGCTTTTAAAGCGGGGCAGATTTCCCGTATTATTCTCACACGTCCTGCGGTAGAAGCGGGTGAAAAGCTTGGTTTTTTGCCGGGGGATTTGCAGAACAAGGTTGACCCTTATCTCCGTCCGCTTTATGACGGTCTGTTTGATATGATTGGTCCTGAAACTTTCCAGAAACTTATGGAAAAGGGTGTGATTGAAGTTGCACCGCTTGCATATATGCGAGGCCGTACCCTTGACGACAGTTTTATCATTCTTGATGAAGCACAGAACACAACCAAAGAACAGATGAAAATGTTCTTAACCCGTATGGGCAATGGCTCAAAAATTGTTGTTACGGGTGACGTAACACAGATTGACCTGCCTGCAGACAAAAAATCAGGACTTAAAGATGCTATCTCAATTCTTAAAAATATAGACTATATCGCAATTATCCGCCTTACCGAAAAGGATGTTGTACGTCACAAGCTGGTACAGGACATTGTGCGTGCTTATGAAAAAGCAGCAAATGAAAAACCAAGCTTTACCCCACCGGCAAACAAGAGAGGAAGATTAAAATATGTCAAATAAAGTTTTAATTACAAACAATCAGAAAACAGTCAAAATCCCTGCAGGAATAAAAATTCTGGTAAGAAGAAGCTGCAACGCGGTGCTTGCCATTGAAGAATTTGAACAGCCCTGCGAAGTTTCTGTAACTTTTGTTGATAACGAGCAGATTGCCGTTCTGAACGGCGATTTCCGCAATAAACCACAGCCTACCGATGTTTTGTCTTTCCCTTTGGGCGAGGACGACACCTACGATGTGGACCAGGAAACAGGCAATCTTTTGCTGGGCGATATTGTTATTTCTCTCGAAAAAGCAATGGAACAGGCAGAGCTTTACGGTCACACTCTTCAGCGTGAAGTTGCTTTTCTCACAGTGCATTCAATGTACCATCTGCTTGGTTATGACCACGAAAACGGTGGCAGGGAAGCACAGATTATGCGTGAAAAAGAAGAACGTGTTCTTGCAAAGCTTGGCCTGCAGAGAACATTTACATACGGACAGGATGTAGAATAAAGGACAACAATGATTGCAAAATTTATTAAAAGCTTGGGTTACGCACTTAAAGGCATTTGCACAGGAATAAAGGAAGAACGCAATGTCCGTATAGATATTGTGGCAGCGGTTTATGTGATTGTTTTTTCAGCATTTTATGATTTAACCATCACGCAGAAGATGCTGTTGGTGTTTATCTGTTTTACAGTATTGGGCTTTGAACTTATGAACACAGCAGTTGAAAGAGCGGTGGACAGGCCAGATAAAGAGCATTACATGCAGGCGGGCGAGGCTAAAGATACAGCGGCGGGCGGTGTTCTGCTTGTGGCAACCGGTGCAGCTGTGGCAGGTGTTATGCTGTTCTGGGACGTGGAAGTTTTTGCGGAAATATTTACTTTTTTCACAACACGCCCATTTATGCCTATTTGCCTTGTGGTAACACTTTTTGCATCATATAAATTTATAACTTTGGATAAAAACAAAAAATAAAAGGAAAAAATATGGAATTCAATACAAAATCAATTTTTGTTGCAATGGTTGGTAAGCCAAATGTTGGCAAATCTTCACTTATGAATCTTATTCTCGGTGAAAAAATTGCCATTGTAACACAAAAACCACAGACAACCCGTACAAGCATCACAGGTATTCTCACAAAAGGTGCAACACAGTTTGTGTTTATGGACACACCTGGTATTCACACACCAAGAACAAAGCTTGGGGAAAGAATGGTAAAAACAAGTCACAAAACAATTGCTGATGTTGACCTTGCTGTTATGATTTTTGAACCATACGGCGATCTTAACGAAGCCGAACTCAGTCTTGTTGACAGCATCAAGAAAAACAGAATTCCTGCAATTGCAGTTATCAATAAAAAGGATACACTCAAAAAAGCTGCAGACCTTGATGTACAGGTTAAAAAACTGGAAGAAATCGGCGTGTTTGACAAAGTTGTTGCAACAAGTGCAAAGGATAATGACGGTGTGGACGAGCTGCTCAATGTTATCGACAGCTATGCAATGGAAGGTCCTCACTACTTTGAGGAAGATGCAATCACAAATATGCCTGAAAAGGTAATTGTAAGCGAAATTGTCCGTGAAAAGCTGCTTTTGAACCTGTTTGAAGAAATCCCTCACGGTACAAACGTTGAGGTTGAAAAGTTCAAGGAACGCAAGGGCAAAAATATGGTGGATATCAGCGTTGTTATCTACTGTGAACGCAAAAGCCACAAGGGTATGATTATCGGCAAACAGGGGGCAATGCTCAAAAAAATCAGCAGTCAGGCACGTGCTGATATCGAACAGTTCCTTGGTGCAAAGGTGTTTATGGAATGCTGGGTAAAAGTTAAGGAAGACTGGCGTGACAGCAACTATATTCTCAATGACTTTGGTTTCAAGGATGAATAACCTTTAATTGCCACGGATAACAAGGTGTTATCAATACATAATAACAGCACTTTTTAAAGTGAGGTGTCTGTTATGAGAGTAGATTATTGGAACAGATTTTTGCGTACGGGCAGTGTGGAGGATTACCTGCACTACCGTCAGTGTCTTTCAATGGGAGGACAGGAAATCATAAAAGAGGTCGCTAATGGCAAACCAACTACGAAAAGTGAACGGAGTAGTGTTAAAAGAGCTTCAAATGAAGGAGAGCGATAAGGTTATCACCGTTCTCACAAGGGAGCTTGGAGTAATATCGATATATGCCAAAGGAGCTATGAGACTCAAAAACAAGTTTCATAGCTCTACAGGTTTGTTTACATACAGCGAGTTTGTTGTTTTTGAAGGCAAAGGTGACAGAATGTATCAGCTTAACGAGGCTGTCACACAAAAGGTGTTCTACAATCTGTCCTATTCAATTGAAAATATTTCTCTGGCAATGTATATGTCGGAGCTTGTGTGCGAAGCAATTGTTCCCGACGAAGTTTCTAATGATATATTAAGGCTTTTTTTAAACTGCCTGCATATGCTTAACGAAAACAAATGGTCACCGCTTATGGCAAAAGCGGCATTTGAAATGCGGCTCATCAGTGACATAGGGTACAGACCTAATCTTGTAGGTTGCCGCAAATGCGGGAAATATGAGAACGAACTGTTCCTGTTTGATGTGGACAGCGGCAGCATTGTGTGTCCGGATTGCCGCAATATTTACGAAAATGGATATATAGTTGCCGAGCCTGCAGTGGTGTTGGCGCTGAGATATTTTGCACTGGCGGACTTGGAACAGCTGTTTTCCTTTAAAGTAGGAGGCTTAAGCCTTATAAGACTTGGCCAGATATGTGAAAGATATGTTCTGGCAAAAACAAAGGACAGCTACAAAACGCTGGACTTTTTAAAACCGTTATTAAAACCTTTAATTGATAAAGAAGCAGAAGTTTTGACAAAAGGTAAATAAAGTGAAAGAAAAAAGTTTAAAATCAATAGAATACAACATTATAACACAGCAGCTCAGTGAGCTGTGCGTATTCAATGAAAATAAAGAATTGGCTGTAAAGCTTGTTCCGTTTACAGACATTGAAGAAGTGGGCGAAAGCCTGCTGTGTACCGATACTGTTATGAGTTATATGCTCAAATACGGCAACCCAAGCCTTGACAGTGCATATGGCTGCTATGATGCGGTTGTTCACAGCACAAAGGGTGGCATGCTGTCCTGTGCGGAACTGCTTACAGTTGCAAGAATGTACCGCAACTTTGACAGGATAAAAAAATGGTACCTGCAGTACGAAAGAAACAGTGATGTTATGGACTGGACGGTTATGTCAATGACCGAAAATCCACAGCTTGAAAAGCTGATTTTTGACAGCATCCTTTCCGACAATCAGGTGGCGGATACTGCAAGTGATGAACTTTATGACATCCGCCGTAAAATCAAAAAGGCGGAAAGTGCTGTCCGCGAAAGGCTGGAAAGCTACATCCGCAACACATCCTATCAGAAATATCTGCAGGAAGCTGTTATCACAATCCGTCAGAACAAGTTTGTTATCCCTGTAAAAGCAGAATACAAAAATGAAATCAACGGCACAGTTCACGATGTTTCATCTTCCGGTTCAACTTATTTTATTGAACCTGCATCGGTTGCAGAACTCAACAACAAAATAATGCAGCTGTTCAACGAAGAACAGGATGAAATCAACAGAATTCTCACACGTCTGTCCACAATGGTGGCACAGAATTCTGTAATGTTCTTTGACAGCTACGAAAAAATGCTCAAAATTGATATGGTTGTGGCAAAGGCAAAACTTGCAATGCGTCAGAATGCAGTTATGCCAAAAATTAACAGTGACCTCAAATTCAGTCTCAAAAAAGCACGTCATCCTCTGATTGACAAAAAGGTGGTTGTGCCTACAGATATCGAAATCGGTTTTGATTATGACACAATGATTATCACAGGTCCTAACACAGGCGGTAAAACCGTTTCCCTTAAAACAGCAGGTTTGCTTTGTGCAATGGCCTGCACAGGTATGCTTATTCCTGCTCACGAAAGCAGTTCTGTATGTGTGTTCGAAAATATCCTTGTAGATATCGGTGATGAACAGAGTATTGAACAGAGTTTGTCAACATTCTCGGGACATATGAAAAACATCGGCACAATTCTTAAGCAGGCAAATGACAAAAGTCTTGTGCTTATGGACGAACTTGGCGCAGGTACCGACCCTGCCGAAGGTGCAGCACTTGCTTTAAGTATTATCGAGAAACTGCGCAGCAAAGGCAGCAAGGTGATGGCAACAACCCACTATGGTGAACTAAAGGTGTATGCTCTTGAAACACAGGGTGTGCAGAACGCAAGCTGCGAGTTTGACACAAACACCCTTATGCCGACATACAAAATCATTATGGGTGTTCCGGGCAAATCCAATGCGTTTTACATCAGCAAACGTCTTGGTATCGATGATGATATCATTGAAAATGCAAAACGTCATTTGTCCGAAGATGAAAAACGTCTTGACGGCGTGCTCGCACAGCTGGAAGATCTTAAAAAACAGCTCAAAGCAGGGCATGACGAAATTGAAATGCTCAAAGATTACGCAGGCAACAAAATGAAGCAGGCGGAAGAAAAGAGCGCAAAAATACTTAAAGAAGCACAGGCACAGGCTGATGCTATCACCGAAAAAGCAAAATTGAGTGCACAGAAAGTTCAGGATGAAGCATACCGTTTGAGCGATGAACTCAAAGTTCTGCAAAAGCAGGAAAACATCTCTGCACAGCAGCGTCTGCAAAAGGCAAGGGAAATTGCCCGCAAAGACACAGCAAGGCTTATTTCATCTGTGGAAAAGGACGAAACAGATGTTATCGCACTGCCAAAAGTTGAAACTGTTAAAAAAGGTGACAGGGTTGTTATCGGTTCTCTCAACAAACAGGCAGTTGCACAGGGCCCTGCAAACAAAGACGGTATGGTTGATGTTATGGCAGGGGTTATCAAAACAAGGGTACATATCTCTGATTTGTATCAGGATATTGCTCCTGCACCAAAACAAAAACAGTCGGGCGGTATGCGCAATGTACGTCAGGGTACACGCAACAACACAACCTCCGCTGCAACACGCAATGCAAGCATGGAAATCAACGTTATAGGCCAGACTGTTGACGAAGCAATTATCGAAGTTGACCGTTTCCTTGACAACTGTTTTATGAACCGCCAGCATACCGTGTATATTATTCATGGCAAGGGCACAGGTGCACTGCGCAGCGGTATCCATCAGTTCCTCAAAAAACACAAGCATGTCAGCTATTTCCGCCTTGGCACTTATGGCGAGGGCGAAGCAGGCGTAACTGTTGTTGAACTTAAATAAGTTTTTTGGAGATACACTATGGACGGTAAAACAACGATAAAATATCTGCAAAAGTATATAAAATCAAAGGATTATAAACCCGAGCTTGTAAAGGAGTATTTCCTTAAACTTTCCGAAGAAGTAGGGGAGCTGGCAAAAGCAATGCGAAAAGGAAATGTAGCTGCTGATGCTGAAAATATCAAGGATACCATAGATGAGGAGCTTTGGGATATTATCTATTATGCTGTTGCCATAGCAAACTGTTATGACATTGATTTGGAACAGGTTATAAATGCTAAAGAAAATATAAATAATAAAAAATATAATAACGATATTGTTTTTGAGCAAAACAGATAAATTAAAAGAGCAGAGTGGAATTTTCCATTCTGCTCTTGGTTTGTATATAAGATGTTATTCAATTATAATCTGTCTGAAGTTCCCGTTATTTTCAAACCCTGAAATTTCAGTGTCAGTATAAATCGCAGGTATAACAACCAGCTGGCCGTCAACCTCAAAGGCCTGGCAGCTGCCATTTGCAATCAAATGGTCAAACAGTTTTGTTTCTTCAACAATATACAAAACATTGTCGTTTTTATTTTCGGCAAGCAATGCTTTTTGCTGTTCAATAACATCACGGCGTTTGTCAACGCTTGTGCGTGATGCAAATGTGGAGTTGATATATTTGTCATATTCACCGCAAAGGTTGGCTATATCAATCAGCCCGTTGCCGAACATGCTGCCCTGTTCACTCTGCATTTCAATTACGCCGTCCAACTGCTGCACGGTTGCTTCCCAGAACGGATGCTGTGCAAAAGAATGCGCAGACTGACGGTTTTCGGTTGAATGATTGTAAAAATAATTGTGTTTTTCAATCAGTACACCGCTTAAATCAAAAATCTGAACAAAACAAACTGCACAAAGTGCAAATGCAGCAATTTTTTTGCTGTTTAAATATTTTGAAATTCCATACAATGCAAACAGGAATAAAAGATAAAACAGCATCCAGCCAAAACGCCCGTTACCGCGGAAAATATTGAGATATTTCACAATTATTTTTTCACTTAAAGGATAGCGGAACAGCAGCAGACCACCGTAATAAACCCCGTCGCCGATTGCAAAGACTGTCAGACATAAAGTCGAAAAAACTATACCAAAATGGGTTTTGACAAAAGCGATAATATCACCGCGGTGTTTTATCAAAAGCAGAACAGCACTTATTACAACAGCAATTATTATGCCTATGCCGAGATAAGCAAAGCCTTCAGTCTGTCCGCCAAAATACGGTCTGTCACCCAGTACAGCAGACCAGTTGTTTTCAGCCTCAAAACCTTTGCTCACAGGATTGAAAAATGCATTGAGGTTCATACTGAAATAGCCGTAACCCAATGTGGCCATACCGCCTTCATTATAAAATGCACCTATGCAGTAACCGACAACAAGTGTTGCAACGAT
>JAGBFE010000102.1 GCA_018109965.1 Oscillospiraceae bacterium
TGCACATCACGGCGTATTGGGTTCATAAATTCATACAATTAACAATTTTATATACAATAATATGTTCTGCGGTCAGCTTTTGCGGCCGCAGAACAAAATATATTCAAGGTTAGTAGTGTTGAATAAAAACAATGGAGAAAATATGCAAAAACAACTTACAGGGGGCATATCCCTGATAACACTACATCTGCTGGCTATGGCATTTATGCTTTGCGACTCGCTGTGCCTCACCTTTGCACAGGACAGCAGCCTGCTGCAGTTTGCAGGCAGGCTGGCATATCCCGTATTTGCATTTATGGTTGTGGAGGGGTACTTTTACACAACTGACCTGAAGGATTATGCAAAAAGGCTGCTGATACTGGCCGTTGTGTCAGAAATTCCTTTTAACCTGTTATACAGCAGCACTGTTATATATCCTTTTCAGCAAAATGCAGTGTGGGCACTGTTGCTTGGCCTTTTGCTGGTGCATCTCAACGAAACTGTGCGCAAAAACAGCGAACGCTGGTTTTTTGCTGTGACAATGCTGATGAGCTTTGTCATTGCTGTTGCGGCAGGGCAGGCGCTTATCTGTGACTACTGCGGCACAGGTGTGATTATGGTGCTGGGGTTTTATCTTTTCCGCGGCCGAAAACTGTGGTGTCTTGCGGGGCAGATACTGGCACTGTACTATGCAAATGTAATGCTGACAGGCGGACAGCAAAGCACATTCAGTGTGTTTGGAATACAGCTGACAGCAGATATTCAGATTTTTACACTGCTTGCCCTTGTGCCGATATGGTTTTACAAAGGCAAAAAGGACAGCGGACGGTACAATATAGGCAATATATGCTGTGGGTTTTATCCTCTGCATATGTTTGTGCTGGCAATGATGTTTATTAACGGATAATTTATGTCGTGGAGGTATAGCGGGATGAAAAAAATTATGGCTTTGGCAATGGCTGTGTGCCTTGTATTGAGCTTTACGGCCTGCAGCAAAAACAGTATGAACTATATCATCGACAATATGCCGTCCTTTAAAGGCGTTGTCACCGAATTCTGCGAAGATGAATATATTGTGGTGGATACCAATGCTGACCTGAAGATAAACGAAAAGTTTGACATCATCACTGTATCACTGGATGTAGAAAATGCCGACAGTATGACAGATTTTGATATCGGCGATGAGGTTGCGGTTTATTACGAAACAGTATACGAAGATGAGGAGGGCATAAACCGGCTTGACACAGTTTATGCAATACTGCTTGTTGAACCCGCAAATCGAGACAAGAACAATATGTCATAGTATTTTTGACGCACAGAGTATGAAAACTGATTTAAGAGGCATTTATGAAAAAGATTACATCATTGATTTTAACAATTGCGGTTGTGCTTGGTTTTACAGCCTGTTCGGGAAATTCAGACAAACTAGAAGTTCTGGACTGGACACCGTCAGAAATATATACCGATGAAGAAGTTATGGCAGCCATAGATACTGTGTGCACCGATTTCCGCCACTGGAAAGGCTGCACCCTTGAAACAATCACCTATGCAGGCGACGAGGTGTCGCAGGCACATATCGACTGGGCGGCACGCTATGATTGCGATGAAACACTTGTATTGGTTTCCTCTTTCAGCACAAACAGCAGCCCTGAAGAGCCGCTGGAGAAAAACGAAACCTACGACAATTACAAGTGGATACTTGTGCGCAGGGACGGCGGAGACTGGTCCCACGTTGACCACGGATATTAAATAATTGCAAAACAGGCGAAAATATGCCCGACAATACACTTCGCGGTGTGTTGTCGGGTATTTATGTTTTGTTATCGGGATGTCGCCAGAAAAAATACTGTTTTTTGTATAAAATTATCAATAATACAGACTATAAATTTAATTGAAAAAAACAGATTTAATTGCTATCATAATACTATAATAAAA
>JAGBFE010000103.1 GCA_018109965.1 Oscillospiraceae bacterium
AAAAAGGTACAGAAGATATAACAGATAATGGGTTTACGGGGGTGCTTATATGAAAGAGGCTTTCTTTAAACATCAGTTCCGCAATGCAATACTGATTATCATTGCAGGTGTTGTGCTCTCACACCTGTTCAAAACCGGTTTGTTTTCAAATATAGCGTGGATAGTTTATGGTCTGATTTACGTTATTCATCCAAGAGATTTGCACAATCTGCCTTTGACACCAAAAGGCGAAACGGCAGTGCGCATAGCAGGCGCAGTTATAGCATTTATCGGGATTATTTCAAGGTTCGGGGTATAAATTATGGCAGATATCCTGGAGATGATTTTTACAGTTGTGCTTGACGGTGCAATAGATGCAGCGGGGGCAAAAAGCGTGTCTTTGCCTGCACGTATGGCAGTTACCGCAGTTTTGGTCCTGTTTGTTCTGGGTACTTCACTGCCGCTGATTTTTATAGGCGTAAAAACCAACAGCATAGGGCTTGTGCTTTTGGGTGTTGTCTTGCTGCTTGCATACGCAATCATTATTGTAAACAAAATCAAAAAACATAATATATAGAATTTTACAGGAAATGGCAGATAGGTTAACACCCTGATGCTGTTTTCTGTTTTTTGTTTTTTACAGGATAAAATAACAGATGTATAATATTGCAGACAATACTGTCTTGCGGTATCAGTTATAAAATAGTATAATTTAAAGATAGTAATTCATATATGAAGGATTGGTATAATGTACAAAATTACAGATAAACAGTTTTTAAATCCAACCGTGTGCAAAATGGTTGTTTGTGCACCGCTTATGGCAAAAAAGGCAAAACCGGGTCAGTTTGTTATTGTGCGTGCTTTTGAAGACAGCGAAAGAATACCCCTTACAATTTCCGACTATGATGCAGCAAAGGGCACAATCACCATCATTTTTCAGCTTGTAGGCCAGGGAACAATGGAACTGTCTACATTGAATATAAATGATACAGTCTGCGATTTCGTTGGTCCTCTGGGCAAACCCAGCCACCTTGAAGGGCTCAAAAAGGTTGCGGTTGTAGGCGGCGGTGTCGGTTGCGCAATCGCTTATCCTGTGGCTAAAAAACTAAAGGAAAACGGCGCACAGGTGCACAGCATAGTTGGATTCCGCAATAAAGATTTAATCATATTAAAAGACGAATTTGACGCTGTCAGCGACAAATTGGTGCTTATGACAGATGACGGCTCTGCAGGTGAAAAAGGCCTTGTTACAGCCGCTTTGGAACAGCTTATAAACAGCGGTGAGCAGTATGATGAAGTTATTGCAATCGGCCCGCTGGTAATGATGAAATTTGTCTGCAAAACAACCGAAAAATACGGTATAAAAACAACTGTTTCAATGAATCCTATTATGATTGACGGTACAGGTATGTGCGGAGGCTGCCGCCTCACAGTTGGCGGAAAAACACAGTTTGCCTGTGTTGACGGTCCTGATTTTGACGGACATCAGGTGGATTTTGACGAAGCTATCAGCCGTTCAACAATGTACAGGGATTTTGAAACACACAAAAGGGAAGCAGCTTGCAACCTTTTGAGTAAGGAGGCAGAATAATGGCAAATATGAACCCTAAAAAATGCCCTATGCCAAGCCAGGACCCAATGGTGCGCAACCACAATTTTAAAGAGGTTGCACTTGGGTATACTATGGATATGGCAGTGGAAGAAGCACAGCGCTGTCTCAACTGCAAAACAAAACCCTGTATCAGCGGATGTCATGTTCTGATTGATATTCCTGCATTTATCGGTGAAGTTGCAAAAGGTGATATTGCAAAAGCTTACGAAATTCTCTCACAGCAGACAAGTCTGCCTGCAGTGTGCGGTCGTGTATGCCCGCAGGAAACACAGTGCGAAGGCAAATGTGTGCGTGCAATAAAAGGCGAAAGTGTGGCAATCGGCCGTCTGGAACGCTTTGTTGCCGACTGGCACCGCGAAAACTGTGCACAAAAACCACAGCCTGTACAGTCCAATGGCAAAAAGGTTGCAGTTATCGGTGCAGGCCCTACAGGACTTACCTGTGCAGGCGAACTTGCAAAAAAAGGATATAAAGTTACAATCTACGAAGCTCTGCACACAGCAGGCGGCGTGCTTGTTTATGGTATTCCGGAATTCCGTCTGCCAAAAGATATTGTAAAATACGAAATTGACAATCTCAAAGCTCTGGGCGTTGAAATCGAAACCAATATGGTTATCGGCAAAATTCTCACAATAGATGAACTGTTTGAAATGGGCTATGAGGCTGTATATATCGGCAGCGGTGCAGGTCTGCCTAAATTTATGGGCATCCCCGGTGAAAGCTTAAAAGGTGTTTACAGTGCAAATGAATATCTCACCCGCGTAAATCTTATGAAAGCATACAAGGCCGACAGCAAAACACCAATCCGCAAAAGCCGCAATGTTGCGGTTGTTGGCGGCGGCAATGTTGCAATGGATGCAGCACGCAGTGCAAAACGCCTTGGAGCCGAAAATGTTTACATTGTTTACCGCCGCGGCATGCAGGAGCTTCCTGCCCGTGCGGAAGAAATTGAACACGCACAGGAAGAAGGCATCATCTTTAAGTTGCTCACCAACCCTGTAGAGGTTATCGGTGATGAAAACGGCGAGGTTAAAGCTATCAGATGTGTGGAAATGATGCTTGGTGAGCCCGATGATTCAGGCCGCAGACGCCCTGTGGTTAAACCGGACAGTGAATTTGTGATTGATATTGATACAATGATTATGTCTGTCGGCACAAGCCCTAATCCGCTTATTTCCTCCACTACCGAAGGTCTTGCAACAGACCGCTGGGGCTGTATTGTAACAAACGGGGATGACGGTCTCACCACACGTGATGCGGTTTATGCAGGCGGTGATGCCGTAACAGGTGCGGCAACTGTTATTCTTGCAATGGGTGCAGGCAAACAGGCAGCAGCAGCTATCGACAAAATGCTTGGTGAAAAATAAACCCGAAAGGACAAATTTAGTGACAGCATTTTTTAAAGGCAAAAAAAATATAATTGCAGCATTTCTGATTTTTGCAGGTGTTGCAGCATTGCTGATTTTTCTTAACAATTTATATGGCAATCCGTTTTCAAAGGCAAATGCCGAAAAAAACATCAAAGCATATATTGTTGATACCTATGGCGTGACTGATTTTATACTGACAGATATAGAGTACAATGCTGAGTTTGACGAATACGGCACAACTGTTGCATTTAAAGACAGTCAGGATATTGTGTTTGATGTATCATACTCGGTAAAGGAAACCAGAATAACCGACAATTACAGCAGCACAGTGGCAAATGGATTAAACACATTTTTGCGGCTCAGTTCAGAATACGGCAAAAGGGTTATGGAAGTTGTTATGAACTATTACAGTGATGAAACAGCAGTGTGTTATGGGGAATTGGGCAAAAACCAGTCGCTTTCTGAATGTGGTGAAAAGCTTGTGGCAGATATGGAGTTTGATATGTACAATCTCCCGCTGGAAGCCACTATTTCGCTGTTTGTTAACAGGGAAGACACATCACCACAGCAGTTTGCAAAGGAGCTTGCAGAACTGCAAAAGCTTATGTATGCAAACGAAATTGCAGTTGATTATTATGATATAATGTACAACAGCAGCATTTTGCTTGAAGATTTTCCGTCATCAGTTGTTGTGGAAAATCTTGAAAATACAGACGCACTTGCAGAATGTGTGGAACAGTTTATGCAATAAAAATAAAACAGCAGTTATCATTTTTGATAACTGCTGTTTTTATGTTTATGAACGATGCCACGCAGATGGGCTGAAAAGCAGAAGTATAGGGAAAATCTCAAGTCGTCCAACTATCATAGTAAATGAAAGAACAAGTTTTGACAACGAGGAAAGGCTTGAGAAGTTGCCGGCAGGTCCAACTATGCCTATACCAGGGCCAACGTTGCTGACACAGGTCAAAGCGGCACTGAAGGATTCGCCGAAAGAAAGATTGTCAAGGGTTACAACAAGAGTAACCACAAGAATAATCATTATATAACAACCGATAAATGTCAATATTGAACGCACAGTTTTTTCTTCAACAACTTTGCCGTCCAGCTTAACAACTTCAACAGAACGGGGATGGATAATGCTGTGGATTTCCCTGCGTATAACACGGAACATAATGAGAATACGGGAACATTTCATACCGCCGCCTGTACTGCCTGCACATGCGCCACAGAACATAAGAATAATTAAAACCATCTGTGCAAAGTACGGCCAGAACAGCCAGTCAGTTGTGGAAAAGCCTGTTGTAGATATAATGGAGCATACATGGAAA
Organism: Oscillospiraceae bacterium; assembly: GCA_018109965.1. The sequence continues at coordinate 4,293 of JAGBFE010000103.1, forward strand.
AATGCAAACCTGAATGTCTGTATCCAGTCGGGATACAAATGACGTATATCCACACAAATCAAAGCGGTGGCAGCAACAACTACAACAAGGAAGAATTTTAATTCATCACTCTGAATAACATCTTTGAATCTGCGTGTAAGCAAAAGAAAATGAATTGCAAAGTTTACAGAAAAAAGAAGGATGAAAACAGAGATTATCATATCTATTGTCATGCTGTTATATGCACCTACACTGGCGTTCATATTGGAAAAACCGCCTGTGCCTGCAGTGCCGAATGCATGGATAAAACTGTCATACCAAGGCATACCTGCCAGCTTGAGACAAATAGCTTCAAGCAGAGTAAGAGCACAATAAATGCCATAAAGAATTTTGGATGTCTGAGCCTGTTTTGGAACAAGCTTGGAAAACACAGGGCCGGGAGATTCTGCCTGAGTAAGATATTTTGTTCTGATACCTATTGTTGGTATAAGTGCGGTTGCCAACACAAGAACCCCCATACCACCAAGCCAATGGGTAAAGGAACGCCAAAAAAGCAGTCCCTTTGGTAAAGCTTCTATATCAGTAAGAATAGTTGCTCCTGTGGTTGTAAAGCCGGAACAGGATTCAAACAGGCAGTCCACAAAACTTGGGAATAAATCGGAATAATAAAAAGGCAAAGCGCCGATAACACCTGTGGCTATCCAGATTAAAGCTACAGTAAAAAAACCTTCACGGATATAAAAGTCTTTGGATGCGTTTATACAGGCAAGATTCATGCCCGCAATGGTCACAACTGTTGAGGCGATGATAAAAGGCCATACATCTTCGCCGTAATATATTGCAACCAGCATAGGCAAAAGCATAACAATGCCTTCCATTGTCAAAACGCGCCCGACAATTTTAAAAACAACTTTAAAATTCATCAGTTAACGCCTCCGCCAGCAACATAAGTATCATCAAATATGTCGTTGAATTCTGTAATCATACCACTTTGAGAGATGATAATGACATTGTCGTCAACTTCAATGGTGGTAGAACCTTCAGGGATGATGATTGTTCTGCCGCGCACAATAACAGCCAGCAGAACATTCTTTTTAAGTTTAAGGTCTTTAAGCGGAATACCAAGATTGAGGGTTGTGGAGTCTACTTTAAATTCCATTGCTTCAGCCTCACCGTCAGCAATACGGTGTAAACTGTTCATAACACTGCCCTGACTGTTCTGCAGACCTCTTACAAGGTGCAGAATGTATGAAGCAGTAACAGCTTTTGCCGAAATTACACTGTCAAGACCCATTGTTCTTGCAATGCCGATATAGTTCTGTTTGTTACATTTGGTTATAGTTTTAGGCACACCCTGCTGCATAGCGTAAAGAGAGATGATGAGATTGTCTTCATCTCGGCCTGTAAGTGCAATAAAAGCATCGTACAGCTGAAGATTTTCTTCTTCAAGCAGCTGGTGGTCACTGCCGTCCCCGTGAATTGTCATAACATCGGGGAAAAGTGTGCTGATTTCGCGGCATTTTTCTTCGTCAGTATCCACAACTTTAAGACGCACATTCATATTTCTTAAAAGTTCAATAAGATATTTGGAAATTTTACCGCCGCCAACCAAAAATACCTTTTTGATTTTTGGTGTGTATCTGCCCAACATACGGAAAAATTTATCCAGACCGCTTGGCTGCCCGATGATATACAGTTTGTCGCCGGCTTTTGGAACAAAGGAGCCTTTTGGGATGCATACATCGCCGTTTCTGTCAGCAACACAGAACAAAAGCTGAAGCTTTTTAACCTGTGGTGGCAGGTCAAAAAGAGGTTTGTCAATCAAAAAGTCACCTTCCTGAAGCACAAAACCCATAAGTTCAACTCTGCCTCGGCAGAAAGTTTCAATATCAGCAGCGGCAGGAAAACGCAAAAGTCTTGCAATTTCACCTGCGGCAGCACTTTCAGGGTTGATAACAACGTCAATTTTAAGGTTCTGTTTGATTTCAAGCAAACTTTCGTTGTATTCAGGGTTTCTGATACGTGCAATAGTGTATTTTGCACCAAGTTTTTTTGCAGTGAGACAGCAAACCATATTTACTTCGTCTTCACTGGTAGCAGCAATAACAACATCAGCAGTTGCTGCACCTGCTTCGCTGAGAGTATTAGGGGAAACACCGTTGCCCTTGATAGTCATGATATCAAGGTTGTCATAAGCTTTCTGCAAGGTTTCATCATAAAGGTCGATGATGGTAATATCGTGGTTTTCCTTAACAAGCTGTTCGGCAAGGAAAAAGCCAACTTTGCCACTGCCTACAATGATTATATTCATAAAAAAATCCCTTTCCGGAAATAAAAGTGTATAAAACACTGTATTAAGTAATATATCAATCTGTAATGTAAATTTTATTATATTACTATTGTCCCAAAAGGTCAATGATTGATACAAATTCAACAAGTAATTGTCAGTTGATATTCAGCTGTTGTTCAGTTGCTGTTTCGCGATTTTAAATGTTTATTCTGCTGCAACAGAATATTCTGTCTTGACAGAATGTCCAAAGGTGTTAAAATAAAAATATACCATTCTGCTGCAGCAGAATAAACAGCGAGGCAAAGCTGAACGTGAGGAGGATAAATGTGAGCAAAATCAAAATCTTTGATGCGGAAATGCATCTGATGAATAAAATATGGGACGAAGGGACCATCAGGGCAATCGATTTGGCAAACTGGGCCACAGAAAATCTTGGCTGGAAGAAAAACAGTACATATTCCATGCTTAAAAAATTGATTGAGAAACAAGCTGTACGCCGTGAAGAACCGGGGTTTGTCATCACTCCGCTGGTTTCAAAAAGTGAAATTGCTTTTGATGAAACAACACAGCTTATCGAAAAGATGTTTAACGGTAACGTAAAAATGTTTCTGACTTCCTTGGTTTCCAATCAGCAGTTCAGTGCAGAGGATATTGAGGAACTCAAAAAAATTGTAGAAAAAAGTGAAAAATAAAGTATGCTTATAAATTTATTTATTACATTTTTAAATATGAGCATCAGCGGCGCATTGGTTTCGGTTTTACTTATTGCGTGGCGCACATTTTCACACAGACATATACCGTCAAAGTTTTATTATATTTTGTGGATGGTTCTGCTGTTCCGTCTGACGGTACCGTTTTCCCCAAAAAGTATGTTCAGTATGCTTAATCTGATAAAAAACTCGGCAGATTATTCATACGGCAACAGATACATAGTGACAATGGAATATCTGGAATACAGCAACATATCAGATATCAGTATTATAAAAACTGACAGCTGGCTTATATATATTGCTGTGATATGGCTTATCGTTGCAGTTGTACTTGTGGCAACGTGGATATTGTTTTACATGTCCGCACAAAGGCGGTTGCGGTATGCGGTGTTGTACAAGGGTG
>JAGBFE010000104.1 GCA_018109965.1 Oscillospiraceae bacterium
GCGGCAGTCACCTATGTATTTTGCCATAGCAACAGCAACCTGTTTATCGTCATATTTTCCGCTTTTTATGGCGGCAATTGCTTCACCTATAACAATTTGTGCAGGAAAACAGATGTCGTTGTGCACATACTGTTTGCCGTAGTGTATTGCATCTTCACGGCCGATGTCCAGCGGAACAGCCCTGGTGCCCTGACGGCTGAATGCGGCTGACATAATGCGGCAGAACGCGTGAGAAGTATTTGGTACAAGCACAATTTTTTCCTTGCGGTGCCTTTTTGTGAATTTCACAGCATAGCTGTCCTTGAGCGGATGTGGTTTTATATCGGCATCGGTTTTGTGCTTCATATTTACCGTTTCCACAAAGCTGCGTACACGGATGCCCAGCGGCCCCTGTATGTCACTTTCGTCAACCTTCAGTATAAGGGGCACTTTGCCTGATACCTCGTGCATAATTCTGATGATTTCGTCAGAAAGATATGCGTCGTGTCCACAGCCGAAGCTAACAAGCTGCACATATTCAAGATGTCTGCTCTGTGCACATATAACAGCACTGGACAGCATGCGGGCGTGGTAGTTGTTTACGATATCAATTCGGCTTTGGCTCAAATCAACATTTTCTGCATCAGGCACACTGTCGGCAGTGAGAACAGGGATGCCCAGTTTTGTAAACATCTGCGGAAGCTCGTGGTTTACCAGCGGGTCGTTCTGATAGGGGCGGCTTGCCAGTACAACAGCATATCTGCCTTCGGATTTTACCTGTTTGATTATTTTTGCACCTTCGCTCTTAAGCTGTGTGCGGAAAGACTGCTGAGCTGCATCTGCCTGCGAAATGGCGTTGAGTACCTTTGATTTTTCAATGCCGAAAACTTCTGACATATATGTAATAAGCTGCCTGTTGCGGTCCTGGTCTGTGTGCCAGTGGAACATAGGTGCATCAAAAGGTATGCCAAGGGTGTCCTGCGGGTTGTCAGAGTTTCTGATAACAATAGGATAGCCTTTCACAACGGCACACATTGACTGGCTGGTTTTTTCGGTGTTTTCTGATGCAACAGTGGTGATAGTCGGCATAAAAATGCGGCTGACTTTCTTGTCTGCAAGATTGCGCAGATGACCGTGCACCAGCTTGGCAGGAAAACACACGGTGTCGGATGTAACGGCAGATAATCCATTTTCATACATTTTGCGGGTACTTAAATCAGAAAGCTGAACTTTGAAACCCAACGATTTCCAGAAAGTTTTCCAGAAAGGCAGGGTTTCCCAATAGGACAAAACCAATGGAATACCGATGGTAATGTCTTTGTCTGTATCGGCTGCCGTGTAAGGATAGTCTGCCATCAAAAGCTGCTGACGTGTTCGGAACATATCAGCAGCTTCTTTTTTGCTGCTGATTTTTTCTTTAAGCTGCTGCTTTACACTGTCGTTTTTAGGGTCACCCAGCACTTCGCCTTTTTCACAGCGGTTGTTGGTAACCCATTGTTTTCCGTTTGAAAATGTGACAACAGTTCTTTTGCAGTGATTGGCACAGAACGGACACACAGAGTTTGCCTGTTGGTTAAAGGAAAAACTTTCCATTGCATCAAGGCCGATAAAGCTTTTTTTGAAATCAGAACTTTTTGCGTGTTCCTTTGTAAGTATGGCAACACCTATAGCCCCCATA
>JAGBFE010000105.1 GCA_018109965.1 Oscillospiraceae bacterium
CGTTGTCTACAGAAATTCCAAGAACAATTGGGATAAGGTTCATAAAGTAATTGTAATTCTCCTTGCATTCCCGTTTTTAATTTACGGAATTGCATTATCTGTATTCCACAGTGTTTTTGATATATTCAAAATTTGCTTTGCCGTCATACAAATCTTTGGCTTTAATCCAGGCGTAAAGTTCTTTTGTTACCTCTTTGCCGCTTTGGGCAGTAAAAGTTTCTGTGCCCATCTTTACAAGATAATATCCGTCGACAAATTTCACAATGGAAGGATATGCTTTTCCAGGTATTGTACCTTCGTAAGCTTTTGTTTATGTGTCGCTATTCAAATCATACACATAATAGCTGTTTTTTGTAAAGTCATCGTTTGTTGTCCACACCACGATGCGGTTGTCGGCAGGCTCGGACATGGAAAGACCGTATTTATATCCGTCACCTTCACTGTGCAGAGGTATAGTGGTTCTCTCCCTTGTTGTGATATTGTAAACCGGCACATCATCAAAGTCGAAGCTTGTGTAAATGCGGTCTGCGTCAAGCTGCATCCACGCATTGTTTACATACATATCCTTGTAGATATTTTCAAAAAGAAATTCACGTTCCAGAGTTTTCATATTGAGCAGTTCCACAATTGGTATTGACTGCTGGTCTATGTCAGGGTTTGTGTTTGCAATTGTTGAATTGAGGATAAAACAGTCTTCGTATACCCCTGCAATTGTGAAACCGCCTTCGGTGAATTCATATACAGGGCTCATAGTCATCGTCTGTGGGTCAAGGGAGATTATGCCCTGATTGCTGTTAAAATCGCCGTGATAAATATTGCCGTCAAAATAAAGTTTTTCCCTGTCAGAAATAACAGGAGTGCGGTATCTGTCAATCCAGTATTCATTATCGTTATCGATGCGCAATTCAGCTACAAATTTACCGTCTGCCGTGTACTGATATATTGTCTGACTGTGTGAATACTCCAGCAGATGATAAAGATAGCCATCTGCATAGAATATATCGGTATAAGGCAGTGACGGGTTGTCTACCAGTGTCTCTTCATTGAGCGGTTTTATTGTGCCGCTTTTAATGTCCATAACACCTATTTCCTGGGTGCCGTCAGTGTGGTAGATAACCTCATACACACATCCGTCACCCGCTGTGCGGCTTCCGATTCTTGTTTCTATAACAGTGAAAGGGCTGTTTTGTTTGTTCTGTTTATTCTGTCCGGTGCTTTCACTGCAGCCGCAAAGCAGCAGCATTACCGCTGAAAAAATTACAAAAAGTTTTTTCATTTTGTCTCCTTAAATTATATATGCTGATAACTTCGCTGTCACAAATTTATACAAAGGTTGTTTTGTGTTACTTGTTAATTGTGTAGTCACAGTATTTTTCAACCTCTTCTGTCATCTGGTCAAAGAATATCTGCTGCACGGACTGTGTGCTGTCGTGTTGTTCTGCCGCGTGACTGAACACATCTTTGGTGTTGGCAACCTTTTCTTCATCTGTGTATCTAAACACCATAAGGAAGCTGTCCTTTGTTTTTTCGCCATCGGTTTCCTTGTAC
>JAGBFE010000106.1 GCA_018109965.1 Oscillospiraceae bacterium
CAGATAGCGGTGCCTGTAAAGGAATAGTTATCTGCCGTTTAAACAGTTTTCTGATGTATTTTATGCTGTATCAGTTCTGTTTTTCGTAATTTTCAACCATTAAAAACAATTATAAAAAAACAAAAATCCCAACGGACAATAATGTCTGTTGGGATATATTTTTGCATTATTACAGCAGGTTGATACCGTTCTGTTTGCAGTAGTCGATTTCGCTCTGTGGCCAAACGGATGACTGCACTTCGCCGATGTGTGCCTTCTGAAGCAGGAACATACACAGACGGCTCTGACCGATACCGCCGCCGATTGTGAGCGGCAGTGTGCCGTTGATGATGTTTTTGTGGAAATCAAAGCGCATACGGTCGGTTGCGTTTGCTTCTTCCAGCTGTTTTACCATGCTTGTTTCGTCAACGCGGATACCCATGGAAGAAAGTTCAAGGCCGATGTCCAGCAGCGGATAATAAACAAGGATGTCGCCGTTGAGCTGCCAGTCGTCATAGTCAGGTGCACGGCCGTCGTGTTTTTTGCCGCTTTCCAGTCTGCAGCCGATTTTCATAATGAAAACCGCACCGCATTCGCGGGCAATTGCCTTTTCCCTTTCCTTTGCAGTGAAATCAGGCCAGCGGTCTTCCAGCTGCTGTGTTGTAACAAAGCTGATTTCATCTGGGAGAATATCCACAAGCTGAGGATATCTGCGCTGAACAGCCTTGCTTGTCATTTTGATTGCGCCGTAGATATCTCTTACAACCTGTTTGAGATATTCTTCGGTACGGTCTTCGCGTGTGATAACCTTTTCCCAGTCCCACTGGTCAACATAGAGTGAGTGGATGGCATCGCAGTCTTCGTCACGGCGGATAGCGTTCATATCTGTGTAGATGCCCTTGTGCACAGGAATGCCGTACTGATGCAGTGCATAACGTTTCCATTTTGCAAGGGAGTGAACAATTTCCATAACCTCGCCTGTCTCCAGAACATCGAAAGTTACAGGGCGTTCAAAGCCGTTGAGGTTGTCGTTGAGACCGCTTTTTACGTTTACAAACATAGGTGCGGAAGCACGGTTAAGGTCCAGCGCGTCGCACAGTTCTGTTTCAAATTTGTGTCTTAAAAACTGAATTGCTGCCTGAGTTTCCTGTATAGACAGTTTTGATTCATATTTACCTAACATATGTAATACCCCTTCAGGTTAATTTTTTGTAACAATATGGTTTAAATTTTACTCCCTGTGCCTTAAAAGTCAAGGAATAAAAAGCTGTTTTAAAATTTTTTGTGACTATTTCCTATAAACTGTTTTTTCCTGCAGTTCTTTTTGTCTTTTTGCCCTAATCTGTGCCTGCTTTTTTTTGCGGTTTCGGCGGCGGTTTTCGATAATAACCAGCTGTTTTAAGGCTATAAACACCAAAAGTGCAATGATAATCCACAAAATCACCGAAAGAATGATAAGCACAATTTTTTGCAGCAGGCCTGCAATATCAAAGCCTTTTTCCGCTTCTTTTACAAACAGCAGCGAAACCGATGTGCTGCCGCAATAATAGCTGCTGCCGTCATCAGTATATCTTGCCTCAAGGTCCACTGTGGCAAAATCCTTTGCTTCATTCAGCTGTGCCGCATCTGCTTTAAAGGTTATATCCGCTGTGGTTTTGTCCTTTGGCAGTGTGACAAGACAACCGTCTGCCAGCACATTGCTTTGCTCAATATTGCAGGTGGTACCATCGGTGAATGTAATTGCCAGCGGAATTTTTCCCTTTACAAAATCAGCATCAAGCTGTGTGTTGAAAAAGTTTTCAAATCCGTAGTCAAGCAGTGCTGTTGTGTCGTCGTATTTATCCCCTTTGTGGGTGGAGGACATAACAACGGCAATCAGTGTTCTGCCATCCCGCTGTGCCGCTGTGACCATGGTGTGTTTTGCCTCCTCGGTCCAGCCGGTTTTGCTCATAACAAGGCCCGCACATTCTTCATAGCCGTTTATGTAATAGTTGGCATTCCAGAACTGACGCACAACATCCCGCATATTGGTCTGTGGCATATCGTGACGGTTAGTGGAAAAGTATCTGTTGAAACCTTCGGTTTTAATTGCCGCTGCTGTGATAAGCGCCATATCGTATGCAGTTGTGTAATGGTTGTTATCCGGCAAACCGTGAGGGTTGGTAAAATTGGTGTTTACCGCACCGAGGCTGCGGGCTTTTTGTGTCATAAGCTGTGCAAAATTTTCCACCGATGTGCCGATGTGCTCGGCAATTACGTTTGCCGCATCATTGGCAGACTCGATGCCCAGGGCATACATTGCGTGTTCAAGGGTGAGCTGTTCCCCTTCAGCCAGTGCAATGTGGCTGGTGTTGTACGGCAGGGAATACACCGCGTTGTGGCTTGCTGTCATAAGCTCGCTGGTGTCGGCAAGCTCCAGAGCAAGCATACCGGTCATAACCTTTGTTATACTTGCAGGATACATCTGTCTGTTCATATTTTTGCTGAACAGAACTGCGCCAGTGTCGGCATCCATAAGCACCGCTGTTTCGCTTTTAATATATATGTCAGGTGCCGCATCTGCCTTTATGTTGAAGGGCAGCAATGCAAAGCACAGTACAATAGTCAAAATTACTGATAGTTTTTTCATTAAACAATCCTTTGCAATGAATTACTGACCGCACCCAAATTTGCGGTCTTTGACTAAATATTATATCATAAATTGCTATATATTTAAAGACATATTTTCATTGCACAATAATTTTCACAAACAGGTGCAGATTTTGCCGTTATGCAAAAAGGTCATCCTGCATCACTGCAGAACGACCTTTGTTTTTGTATTGTATGTGATTTTACATTCCTTTTGTATTGAGGGCTCTGATTGCATTGAGGATTGCAATGACCGCAACGCCTACATCAGCAAAAACCGCCCACCACATTGACGCAAGGCCCATTGCAACAAGAATGAGCACCAGCACCTTGACACCGATTGCAAACACAATGTTCTGTTTTACGATGCCAAGTGTTTTTTGTGCAACTCGGATTGCTGTGGCAATTTTGCTTATCTCGTCATTCATAATGACAACGTCTGCAGCTTCGATTGCCGCGTCAGAGCCAAGGGCACCCATTGCAATGCCGATGTCCGCCCTTGCAAGCACAGGTGCGTCATTGATGCCGTCCCCGACATAGCACACTTTGCCCTTTGCTGTAGCAAGTATTTCTTCCAGTTTTTCAACCTTCTGCTGCGGCAAAAGGTCGGTATAAACGGTGTCAACTCCAACTTCGGCAGCAATTTTTTGGCCGATTTCGCTGACATCACCTGTAAGCATAACAGTTTTCATCCCTGCATTTTTCAGTTTGTGCACTGCATTTGCACTGTCTGCCTTAAGGGTGTCCGCCACCACGATATATCCTGCAAAAACACCGTTCTGCGCAACGTAAACCGCTGTGCCCGCCGCTTTGCATTCTTCAAAATCTTTTACACCGCTGCTTTCCATCAGCTTTGCATTGCCCACAAGTACAGGCACGCCGTCAACTGCGCACACCACGCCAAAGCCCGCAAGCTCTTTTATATCTGTCACACGGGATGCATCAGCATCTGCACCTGCCGCATTTTTTATGCACTGCGCAATAGGATGATTTGATGCAATCTCTGCAAGGGCTGCAATTTCCAGCACATTTTCGCCCTTTGTCTGTGCCACACTGAAGCTGCCTTTGGTCAGTGTGCCTGTTTTGTCAAACACAACGGTGTCAACTGCCGCCAAGGCCTCCAGATAGTTGCTGCCTTTGACCAGCACACCCTGTTTTGAGGCACCCCCAAGACCGCCAAAAAATGACAGCGGTACACTGATGACCAGTGCACAGGGGCAGGACACAACAAGGAAGGACAGTGCGCGGTAAACCCAGACACTCCAGTTGCCTGTAAATACTGACGGAATCACCGCAAGTGCAAGTGCGATAAAGCACACTGCAGGGGTATAAACCCTTGCAAATTTTGTGATGAATTTTTCGCTTTTGCTTTTTTTGTTGCTGGCG
>JAGBFE010000009.1 GCA_018109965.1 Oscillospiraceae bacterium
AAACCGCAGCGGGCATCACCTATGCGGGTTGTCAGCTTGCCGTCAGAAAATGTGCCGGCACCGCCCTCGCCAAACTGAATATTGCTGCGGGTGTTGAGTCTGCCCTCTTTTTCAAAACGTTTTACCGTCTGTGTGCGGGTGTCAACATCTTCGCCCTGTTCCAGAACAACGGGTCTGAACCCCTGACGCGCCAGAATGAGTCCGCAAAACAGCCCCGCAGGACCGAGGCCGCAAATTACAGGCCTTGTTTTTAGTTCTGCATTGCCCTGACCGATAACCAGCGGCTGCTGATATTTAACAGAAATATCCTTGTTTTTTCCTGCGAACTGCTGTTCACGGGATATATCGCGGAGCTGTACGCCAACGCTGTATACAAACTTTATATCTCCGCGGGCATCCACTGACATTTTGTGTATAAAAGCCGACTCAATGTCCTTTTTGGGCAGTTTAAGTTTTTTTACCGCAATTTCAATTGCATCGTCCTTTGGTGTGTCAACTGACAGTTTTATATTGTTTACAATAATCATATTTTTTAATTTTTAATTGTTGCATAGTATGTTCCGCGGGCATATGCCTTGCCTGTGGACGGAATAATAATATCAACTTCAACAGTCTGCTGTCCCTGTGCAAGAGAAACCTGTGACATATCTATCTGTGCTATCACGCTGCCGTCAGAAAGTGCTTCAACAACATCTTTCTGTCCTACAATCTCAACATTGCTGATTGTCTGTGTCAGCACTTCAACAGTCTGCTGTCCCTGATTGAGCAGTTTGATTTCAGACACCTGAACATTTTTGCTTGCCAGATTTTCCGAAGATACCGTTGCAGAAATCTGTGCGATATCCTGCATATTCTTGTAGCTGCCGGAAAGTGTGACATCAAACACATAAGGTGTGTCCTGAGCAAGTGTTTCAAGGTCAATATAACCTGCAACATATTCTGTAAGGTTCTGTGCAGTTCTTGTCGGTACTGCAAGACGGATTTCCTTGTGAGAAAGTGCAACCTTGAGTGTGCTTGTGTCAAAGCCCTGAGGTACATTGATATAATCAACTTTTACAGGCAGTGTTACTTCGCTGAGAACCGGCACAGTAACGGTAAATTCTTCCTGGTCGAACTCTACATATGTGGAGTCAATAACATCGCCGTTTGCATCGTAAAGTGTAAGTGTTGCAGGCAGCACGGAAGACTGTGTGATTTCCTGTGTTTCGACTGTTGCTACCACTTTTTCGATAAGATTTACTGAATTTTCAGGACCTTTGACTGTAACATCGCCAGGTGTTGCATAGATTTTGTCAACCATATATTCACCCGGAATTGTAAGGTTGGAAACATCAATATCAACTTCAAATAATTTTTCAAGCAAGCGGTCAAATCTTACGCTCACCTGATATTCACTGAGGGACTCAATCTGATACTCCATAACAGATGAGGTCTTTATTGCGTTGAGGGCAAGAGAATATCTGCCTGCCACGCGCACATTGGAAAACTGCGGATAAACAATAATATCTTCCTTTGTGAGAGAACCGATAACACTGCGTGGACCTGTAACCACAACATCAACGGTTTCGATGTCTTTTTCAATTATTTCAAGGTCGAGATTGAGATATGACGCATTGTAATCAAAGTTTACAGGCACATCCTCGATGGTTGTGCGGGCCTCGGTGCTGAAAAATGTAACAACCACAGCCCACAAAGTAACAGAAAGAACAAATGAGATAACAAGGGTAAATCGGTCTGATTTAAAGAGATTATTCATTTTATCGTTTTTCATTTGACTTCTCCTTTCCTTTCTGTAATTTAAGCTGTGTTTTTTCTGAAGCATTTACAATCGGTGTTACACATTCTTTTTCAAGCAGATTGTAAAGGCTTTGTCTGTTGAGATTTCTGATAAGCACGCTGTTTTTTGCTACCGAAACAATACCTGTTTCCTCACTTACAACAACAATGACCGCATCACAGGTTTCACTGAGACCCAGAGCCGCTCTGTGTCGTGTGCCCATATCTTTGCTGATTTCAAGGTTGTCAGAAAGCGGCAGCACACAGCCTGCTGCTGAAACACGGTTGTTTTCGATAATCATTGCACCGTCGTGCAATGGGCTGCCTTCGTAAAATATTGTGCCTATAAGTTCAGGTGTTATGTCGGCATTAACAATGGTGCCGCTGCGCTTGATTTCGCTCAGGTTGGAAAAACGTTCCATAACCATCAGTGCCCCTGTGCGGCTTTCGCTCATATTTTTTGCACTGTCGCAGATAGAAGCTATTGTTTTGCGCAGATCTTCAATCTCAACTTCATCTGCAGTCTTTTTCTGGAACGAAAGCAGGGACAGAATATTTGTGCGGCCCATCTGTTCCAGAAAACGGCGGATTTCCGGCTGAAAAACAACAATAATTGCAATAAAGCCAAACTGCAAAAGGTTGTTGAGGATAAACACCACAGTTTTAAGCCCTACATTTGCTGCAAAAATGTATACCGCAAGCAGTACGGCAATACCTTTGAGCAGCTGGATAATTCTTGACTTTTTAGCAAGTGAAAGTACCTGATAAATTACAAATGTCATTATAAGGACATCAAGTATGTCCCAGATTTCAATAGTGTTGAGAACACTCACAAAGCTTGTGGCCCAGTTGTTAAAATCCATATTCTTACCTGCCTTTATATCAAAATTAAGCACAAAACTGCATATCACACAGTTATCGCAATTTTATCATCTAATAATATTATATAATAACATATCTGTGCATATTTTTAAAGTTTTTTGGGCAATATTTTATATATTGTTAATTTAATTTTTAAATAAAATATTAAATTTTATATTGTATGTTCCTTTAAATTGTGAGATAATATATGTAACAAAAATCCGGAGGCAGTCATGAACAATCCTGTAAAAAATGTATCTGTTTTAAAAATTGCCAGAAATATGGGTGATGTGGCAATCACTGCTTTGGAGGTTTACAAAACCATATTGTCGGTAAAATTTTTTGCGGCAGACAGCTTGCTTAAAACTGTAAAACTTGTTAAAAACAGCACTGCAAAACCTTCACCGTCTGCCAAGGCACAACCCAATCCGGACACAAACCCCAACAATACCGAAAACGTCAAGGAGAACACATCTATGAAAAAATCTACATTTTGGGCACTGATTGCATTTTTGGCTGCAGTATGCGCTGCAATTGCAGGTGTTGCATACTATCTCAAAAAACGCGAAGCTGAACTTGAAGAATATGACGATATGCTCTTCAACGAAGATTATCTTGCAGATTATATGCCAAAGGATGAGGAAGGCTGCTTTGATGACTGCTGCTGCGAAGACACTGCAGAAAGCGAACAGCCACAGGAAACCTCTGCAGAAGATGTTATTGAATTTTAAGTTTTAATAGTACACAATAATTACAAAACCTCTGTGGTAATCAGAGGTTTTGTTGTTTGCAATAAATTTTATATTTTAAAAAACACAATTTTACACGAGGAATATCAATGGAACTTTTCAAAAAATTTGTATCTTACTATAAGCCGTACAAGCTGCTGTTTATAGCGGATATGGCCTGTGCCC
>JAGBFE010000107.1 GCA_018109965.1 Oscillospiraceae bacterium
GAAATGGAAGAAATGGGCATTATCGGCCCATATGAAGGCTCAAAGCCACGTCAGGTGCTTATCACCAAAAATCAGTGGCTTGAAATGATGATTAACAATTCCAACGAACAGTAAAAGATATGAATAAAAATTTATTGCCTATTACTTATGACGAAATGATAAAGGCCGGCTTTGACCAGCCGGATTTCGTGGTTGTTGGCGGTGACGCCTATGTTGACCACCCAAGCTTCGGCACAGCGGTTATTGCCCGCATTGTAGATGCCCTTGGCTTCAATGTGTGCGTGCTTCCACAGCCAAAATTCAATAACTGCGAAGATTTCAAACGCTTTGGCAAACCAAAGTACGGTTTTCTCATCGGCAGCGGAAATGTTGACAGCATGGTAACACATTACACCGTTGCAAAAAAACGCCGTGATACCGATGACTATTCCGCAGGAGGCAAACAGGGCAAACGCCCTGACCGTGCCGTTACAGTATATACACAGCTGGCAAAACAGGCATATCCTGACCTGCCGGTTGTTATCGGCGGTATCGAAGCCTCACTACGCCGTTTTGCACATTACGATTACTGGTCTGACAGTGTTATGCCGTCGGTTTTGCTGGACAGCGGTGCCGATTTGCTGTCTTTTGGTATGAGCGAAAGGCAAACTGCCGAAATTGTGCAGCGTCTTGCCAAAGGTGAGGATATAAAAACAATGCACGACATCCCGGGCACCTGCTGGCTTGGTCACCAGTGGGAACTGCCTGTGGGTTATGCCGAATGTGCAAGCTTCAAAAAAGTCAGTGAAGACAAAGTCAGCTACTCCAAAGCCACAAAGGTGCAGATGGAAAACCAGGATCACATCAACGGCAAAGTGGTTGTTCAAAAACAGACAAATGATTTGTACCTTGTGCAGAACAAGCCTGCAAAACCTTTGTACCGCAAGGAGCTTGATGCACTTTTTGCACTGCCCTTTACCCGTACATATCCAAAGATTTATGACGAGCAGGGCGGGCTCAATTCCATCCAGGAAGTAAGTTTTTCCATCATCCACAACCGCGGATGTTTTGGCGGCTGCAATTTCTGTGCAATCACAATGCATCAGGGCCGTTTTGTAACAAGCCGCAGCCACGAAAGCGTGCTTGCTGAAGCCGAAAAAATTGCAGCTTCCCCTGATTTTAAGGGGTATATCCACGATGTTGGCGGCCCTACTGCAGATTTCCGTATTCCAAGCTGCAAAAAACAGGTGACAGAGGGGCTGTGCCCGGACCGCAAATGTCTGGCACCGACACCTTGCCCGCATCTGCAGGTTGACCACAGTGATTATCTGAAACTGCTGCGAAAAATCCGTGCAGTAAAAGGTGTGAAAAAGGTGTTTGTCCGCAGCGGTCTGCGTTATGACTACATAATGCACGATAAGGATGACAGCTTTTTCAAGGAGCTTGTTCAGCACCATGTAAGCGGTCAGCTCAAGGTTGCACCGGAACATTTTGCACCAAAAACACTGGAATGTATGGGCAAGCCTGCATTGGGGCTTTATGACAGATTCCAGAACAAGTTTTATCAGATAACCAAAAAAATCGGCAAGGAACAGTATCTTGTGCCTTACCTTATGTCCAGTCATCCTGGCAGCACCCTCAAGGATGCGGTTTTGCTGGCGGAATACCTTGCCAAGCATAAAATCAGACCTGAACAGGTGCAGGACTTTTATCCTACACCGGGTACCGTTTCCACATCAATGTACTACACAGGTCTTGACCCTTATACCTTAAAACCTGTTTATGTTGCAAAAACAAGTGCCGAAAAAGCAATGCAGCGTGCACTTTTGCAGTATTACAACCCCAAAAATTCCCAGATTGTGCTG
Source organism: Oscillospiraceae bacterium (assembly GCA_018109965.1). The sequence goes on from JAGBFE010000107.1 coordinate 1,845, forward strand.
GGAGCACTGCGTAAAGTCCACAGAGAAGACCTTATCCCTGTGCTTGTGGGTGCAAAGAAAACAAAATCTGAAATTGCCTATGCCGCCAATAATCCAAAACGCAAAAATGCTCCTGTAAAAAACTGGCAGGAAGCACAAAAACGCAACAAGGCACTTAATAAAGGCAGATAATGAAAAGCAGGTTTTTAAAAGGAATTTATATCCTTATAATTATAATACTGGGTTTTTTCATTGTTCAGCTGGGCAAGGGCAATTTTAAACCTATGTCCCGAAATCCTGTTGACCTGTCAGCAGTGGGGGACACGGTTTCAGTTTTGAGCGTGGGGCAGGCAGACAGTGCACTTATTTCCAGCGGCGACAAATACTGTCTCATAGATGCAGGCAGTACCGACAGCGGTCACACAGATGTTGTCACATATCTGAACAATGCACGGGTAAGCGAAATTGAACTGCTTGTTATCACACATTTTCACAGTGACCATACAAGCGAGTTGCTGGATATAATGGATAACTTTAAAATCAAAACAATAGTTATTCCTGACCTTTCACAGCAAAATATGCCCACAAGCAGCTTTTTCAGGCTGTTTCTTGACAAGGTCGAAAAATACAGCATCACCCTAAAGCCTGCGGCAAAAGGGGATGTGTACACAATCGGCAACGGTATGCTGACAATTCTGGACGATACCTACAACGATATTGATATCAACAATACTTCAGTGGCAACGTTGTTTACACAGGGAGATTTCAGTTATCTGAATACGGGTGACGGCGAGGAAGAATATGAGCAAAGACTGCTCAAGGTGTTCGGTCAAAAGGTAACATTGTTCACTGCGGCACATCACGGCTCGTCAACTTCCAATACAGAGCAGTTTATAAAGACAGTCATACCTGATTTTGTGGCAGTGTCAGCAGGCAGGGATAATGAATATGGCCATCCGCACAATGAGGTTATACAGCTGTTTGAAAAGCTTGATATTCCATACAAAATAACATTTAATGACGGCACACTAATATATTCCATAACAGATAAAAAGCTAATAGATTATTAGGAGAAAATTATGTACTATTCTGTAATACAGGTAAAAGGTCAGTTTGTGGTAACACAGGACCCATATGGTGAAATACAGGTTTATTCCATCGAGTTTTTTGACTATGATGTAAAAGAAAACGACCTTGTATACCTCAAGGACGGTATGCTGCGCTATGCAAAGGAAGCAACCGAACAACAGCAGGCAGAAAACTACGACAGAATGAACAGTCTTTTTGACAGATAAATATCAGCAAAATAAAAAGTCACTGTAACTTTATGTTATAGTGACTTTTTTTCAGGAGACGATTTAATTGTCCGATATTTTTTTCAAGAGTTCATCGCTGAGCATCTGTGTGTGCAGCTTGTGTGCAAATGCAATAACTGTGTTGCGCACCAGCAGTCTTTCCATTTTGTTGCTGTTGCCGGAGTCTTTAGACAGCGGCTCGTTGGAAAAGGTGGTTTTGAGCACGTTTTCAAGCTCGGTGCAGATGTAGTTGTAGCTTGTGCGCATATCAAAGTTTGCGTTCTGTACAGCAATGAGCTTGCCGATTTCACCAATTGAGTAAAGCTGCTTTGCCAGACAGATTTCAATAAGGATAACCACATGGTCGCGGGAATATCTTTTTTTGACAGTTGCAGGCAGTATGCCCTGCTTTACATAGTTGTTTACCATGGATGTGGTCAGTGCTTTTTCCTGTTCGTTTACCGACAAAGGTGCAAGCACTTTGTCAATATAAACAAGCAGCTGGTCCATATATAAATCTATGTCAGGGATTTCGTCGTACCTGGGCATATGAAAATCCTGAAATTTATTTGTCATAACACTTTACCTCGTAAACCATTATATGTTAAACTTAAGATAATACATAAATTTGTATAAAATTAGTTTAAATTAAAATAATGCTTTTGTCAATGATATTACCCTTGGGTTGACATAATTATTTTAATGGTGTAATATGGTTTTGAAAACTATATTTAATTTGGGGTAAATTAAGAGGTATATTTATGAGCTGGAACATAGTAATGGACTCAAGCTGCGACCTTATGGTATCTAAGCAGTCATTAAAAAACGCTGAACTTAAAATTGCACCGCTCACAATACGCGTAGGAGAAAAAGAATTTGTCGATGATGACACCATTGATGTTCCA
>JAGBFE010000108.1 GCA_018109965.1 Oscillospiraceae bacterium
GCCTGTATGGTGGCGACTTGAAAGTCGCACACTTATGTACTTTTGTGACCAAAAGTACCAAAAGTTCCGCTGTTGCGATGCAGCGGACCCACGCGGAATATGAACAAGCAGGTCTCGTCCCTTGTGGCGCTTACGTGTGCAAGGCCGCACACACCGCGCCGCACAGATTGGCAAAAACCAATCGACGAAACATTATTGTTTATAAGGAGAGCTCCGCTCTCCGTTCCACCTCTTGGAAGTATCTTTAAATAAAAAATATTTTCAAATATAAACATAAACAAATTTATCAAAGTTTTTATATCAAATAAAAGCGGAGGAAATAAAGGCACAGTTAGAAGAAAAAGTGGAAAACAACTACGGCGGAGAACAGATACAGGTTCTTGAAGGGCTTGAAGCTGTAAGAAAACGCCCAGGTATGTACATCGGTTCCACAGGTCCTGCAGGTCTGCATCACCTTGTGTACGAAATCGTGGACAACTCCATCGACGAGGCACTGGCAGGATATTGTGACAACATCAATGTGACAATACTTAAAGACAATATAATTGAAGTACGTGACAACGGCCGTGGTATCCCTGTTGGCATTCAGCCAAAGCTGGGTATACCTGCTGTTACTGTTGTATTTACAATTCTTCACGCAGGCGGCAAGTTTGGCGGCGAAGAAAGCGGATACAAGGTATCGGGCGGTCTGCACGGTGTTGGTGCATCGGTTGTTAACGCTCTCAGTGAATGGCTGACAGTTGAAGTCCGCAACGGCGAAGGCATCTACCGCCAGAGCTTTAAACGCGGTGTGGCTGACGGCGACCTTGAACGCATCGGTGATACAGCCGACAAGGGAACAACAGTTACATTCAAGGCTGATGATCAGATGTTTGAAACCTGCAACTATGAATACGAAGTGCTTTTGACAAGACTGCGTGAACAGGCGTTCCTCAATGCAGGGGTAAAAATAACAATCAGCGACAAGCGCAATGATGAAGAAGAAATCGGCGAGGTGCTGTGCTACGAAGGCGGTATAAAAAGCTTTGTTGAATACTGCAACCGCAACAAAACTGCACTGCACGATGCAATACACATTAAAACAGCAACAGAAAACAGCACAGCAGAGGTGGCTATCCAGTACAACGACAGCTACACCGAAGACCTTGTGAGCTTTGCAAACAACATTCATACTCCTGACGGCGGTACCCACGAAACAGGCTTTAAAAACGCAATGACAAGGGTGTTTAACGACTTTGGACGTGAAAAAGGTTATCTGAAGGAAAAGGATGAAAACCTGAACGGCAACGACGTGCGTGAAGGCCTGACAGCAATCATCTCTGTTAAAGTGACCGAAGCACAGTTTGAAGGTCAGACCAAGGCAAAACTTGGCAACACCGAGGTGCGCGGCCTTGTTGAAAACCTTGTGTACGAAAAACTGCGTGATTTCTTTGAAGAAAACCCTGCAGTTGCAAAGGTTATTTATGAAAAGGCACTCTCTGCACAGCGTGCAAGGGAAGCTGCCAAAAAAGCAAGGGAGCTTGTGAGAAGAAAATCTGCCCTTGACAGCACAAGAATGCCTGGCAAACTGAGCGACTGTTCCAGCAAAGACCCTTCAATCTGCGAAATTTACATCGTCGAAGGTGACTCTGCAGGCGGTTCTGCAAAAAACGGACGTGACAGGGAATATCAGGCTATCCTGCCGTTGTGGGGTAAAATGATAAACGTTGAAAAGGCACGTCTTGACAAGGTTTACGGCAACGAAAAGCTGGTGCCTGTTGTGCAGGCGCTGGGCTGCGGTATCGGTGATGAAATTGATTTGAGCAAAATCCGTTATCACAAGGTTGTTATCATGGCCGATGCTGACGTTGACGGCCAGCATATCAGAACACTGCTGCTTACATTCTTTTTCCGTTTTATGCGTCCTGTTATCGAA
>JAGBFE010000109.1 GCA_018109965.1 Oscillospiraceae bacterium
CTACCTGCAAACTTTGGGCCGCAGGCACAAATTTGTGTAAGAAAAATCTGCGATTTTCTTACTAACCTCCTACTGCAAAAACTTCATCAGTGTATTTTTGTTATCCATGGCAGACTGTGCTCCCTTTTCAAAAAACTGTTTTACCTTAGGGTCTGTCGCTGCTGTTGCATATTCTTTTAACTTACAGTGGGATGTGTCATAGCCACCCATCAGATGACGGATGTTCTGCAATTCAAGTTCCGATAAATTTGCCATAAAAAAACCTCCTGAAAAAATATTCTCTTACAATAACAGTTTTTCCCGGAGGTTCATTTTTATTCACTTTCATTTATTATAAATGTTCATCTTTACTTTTCTTCGTCTTTCAGGTATAAACTAAAATCACAGCAGTCACCGCCGCATCCTAATGTTTGGGTTCTGCCCCAGATTAATTTGGGATGCATATTTCCGTAACAGATATCATCTGACTTGCAGAAAAATTGTGCCAGTTCCGGACAATTATATTTTTTGCAGGTTTCAACATAGGGACACACAAGCATATTGGCAGCAAAGCCATTGGCAATATCTACACGCTCATACCGGAATCCGTTGTTACTTCCAAACATGCTATCTAACATTTTATTCATAATGGCAGGCGTTTTTTTGTGTAATCCCGGTATTCTCATAACCACAGGAATTATTTTTGCCATTTTCTCAATTTTAACGAAGCAACATGCACCGAATCTTTGAAGCGCACGCTCTTTGTCTCCTTCTGTCTTCAGTAAGGCTTCATAAAAAGCAATCGATGGAAGAATCTGCTTCAAATGCATTTTTACACCATCCGGCTGATTCTCATTATCCTCCAAAAGCTCCGCAGTTCTGTTATACACATTTTCTAATGCTTCATCTAAGCCCTGTTTTTGAAATTCTTTTTTCAAAGCTGAGGGCATCGGTTTTTGACGGATAAATTTCTTGGCAAGCTTCTTATAATCTTTTTCTTTCCTCATGATTCTGTATCCCTCCTCAAAATTATCTTTTAGAACACACCTGTAACAAATATTTCAATTCCGATAAAAATTAAAATTACACCGCCGAATATTGTTGCCTTATTTGCAAATTTGGTGCCGAACTTTTTGCCGATTATAAGACCTGCCGTACAGATAACAAAGGTTACTGCTGCAATGATAAGAGCACTGGCAAGTGCCATCACAAATCCATACTCTGCAATGGTAAAACCTACAGAAAGTGCATCAATGGAAGTGGCAACTCCCTGCACCAGAAGTGCAACAAATCCAACTCCTGCTTTTTCTGTCTCTCCATCCTTGTTCTTTATTCCCTCTATCAACATTTTACCACCGATAAACACAAGCAAAATCAAGGCAATCCAAGGAATAAACTTTTCAAATGCTTTAAAATACTGTACCACAGTATGTACACAAATCCATCCTGTCATAGGCATCAGAGCCTGAAAAAAAGCAAATACACCGGCGACACCGCACATTTTGCTCCGCTTCATTGCAGGTTCATTCAACCCGTTTGCAAGGGACACTGAAAAAGCATCCATGGCAAGGCCAACCCCCAAAAGGACGCTGTTGAAAAAAAACAGTCCACTAAACTCCATCTTTTGTCTCCTCCTAAAAAACAAAAAATCTTAATATGTAAAAACCCGGATATAACTGCACGCTATATCCGGGACCTCATTCATAAAAATATATAGACTCCATGCATAGCTTTACAGTTATACATGAGTCTCGCAATTTAAAACAAGCCAGACCAACAGGTCAGTATGTTGACTTGCTACGCATCGCGCTTGCTACTCCCTCATGGGATTATTTATTGATAAATGCTATCATTTATTCCAGTATTTGTCAATTCCTTTGTTACAGAATATGGCACTTCTTTGCAATTTTAAGAAGCAGTGTTCCCTTCGGCATGCTGCGAAGTTCCGTTTCACATACCGCACCCATCCGAATGACCAGCACAAAATAAAGGGGAA
>JAGBFE010000110.1 GCA_018109965.1 Oscillospiraceae bacterium
ATAATATAATATATGAAATATCAGAACCTTGTGACTTTGCAATGTCATTAAGTAAAACCAATCATATGATTGGCAGATTGGTATAATAGAGTAAAATGTCATTCTGAGCGCAGCGAAGAATCTCCTTGTTTCATCAAACCGAGAGATTCTTCGGCATAAATGCCTCAGAATGACATATTTTTTTGTTTACTTAATGATATTGGTCAGTTTGCGGGGTTCTGTTTTTATATGCGGCGATAACCTAATGTTATACTGCATATAATATACATTTATTTGCATATTCATAATATAATATATCTCTGCATAATTATATGATGAATAAAAAATGCATATTTGAGCGCCTTTATGGACTAAAGTTTCAAATTATTCATAAAATAGTGAATATTTGCATAAAAATGCATATAAATATTCAAAAACAAAAAATATCTGCAAAAAAATACTAAAAAGTTGTAAAAAAATACTTGACAATGTGGAAAAAGGGGTATATAATACAAACATCAAAAACAACAACACCTCTTAAACCAGAGTTACATAAATATACACCAGGCTTAAAAGGCGAATATCCAAAAGTAAAAAGGAGTTATTTATTATGAAAAAATTATTAGCTTTGTTGCTCACATTGGCACTTTCCGTATCCATGGTTGCTTGCTCTTCCGCACCGGCTTCTGAAGGCGGCGAAGGCGAAACAGTTGAAACACTTAAAGTTGCTATTTCCCCTGACTTTGCACCAATGGAATTTGTTGACCTTTCCAAATCCGGCCAGGACCAGTACGTTGGTTTTGACGTTTCCCTTGCAAAATACATCGCTCAGGAAATGGGCAAAGAACTTGAAATCATGCCAATGAGCTTTGACGCTTGCCAGGCAGCTGTTTCCACAGGTAAAGTTGATATGTCCATCAGCGGCTTCTCCTGGACAGAAGAACGTGCAGAAAACTACAACCTTTCTGACTACTACCACGCTGGCGACAACGAAACAGAACAGGTAACAATCGCTCTTAAAGAAAACGCAGAAAAATACGCAACACTTGAAGGCTACAACGGCGCAACAGTTGGCGCACAGTCCGCTTCCTTGCAGGAATCCCTCGTTAACGAACAGCTTGTTCCAGCAGGCGCACAGATTGCTATCTACACAGATATCAACACAGGCGTTCTCCAGCTTAAAAAAGGTGACTTCCAGGTAATGGCAGTTGCAACAGGTAACGGCGACGCTATCATCGCTGCAAACCCAGACATCGCTCACACAGGCTTTGTATTTGAAATCGACCCTAAATACGTTGACAACCTTATCCTCCTCCAGAAAGGTGCAGACGGCCTTACAGCAGAAGTTAACGCAATCCTTGCCAAAGCAGAAGCAGCAGGCCTCTACGAAGACTGGTACGCTGAAGCAGAAGAACTTGCAGGTATCGACACAGCAGCAGACGTTTCATTCGACGACGAAGGTAATGTAGTTGAATAATAATTGCAGCTGAACTGCAAAGCGGTTTTGATTGAAAACAAAAGTCAATAAAGATAACATTAACGAGCCGACAGCCAAAGCGGTTGTCGGCTCGGAAATGTCTTTGAAGATATATTATTCTGCTGAAAAATTCAGCAAAACAATATATTTTTAAACAAAACCCTTTCAATTTGTTCAAAACTGTGTTAAACTTTAAAAGTTCGACACAAACATATAAATAAGTATCAATAAACCCTTAACAATATCAATTATCACAGGAGAAAAATTATGGACTTGAGCTTAATCGGTGCCAACATAGCAAAGCTGTGGACCAACTACTGGCACATCTACCTTATCGAAGGTGTTCTCACAACCCTCAAGCTGACAATCTTTGCGGTTGTGCTTGGTGCTTTGCTGGGTATTGTTGTTGCAATGCTCAAAATGAGCAAAAACAAAATTGTACGTTTTCTTATCACTGTTTACATCGAAGTTATCCGCGGCACACCACTTTTGCTGCAGCTGTACATCTTCTATTTTGTACTGCCTGAGCTTTTGCCGATTTTTGATTTCAACGAGTTCACCTGGGTTGCAATTTCCCTGTGTATCAACTCCTCTGCATATGTATCAGAAATTTTCCGTTCCGGTATTCAGTCTGTTGACAAAGGCCAGACCGAAGCTGCACGTTCCCTTGGCCTTTCCAGTGGTCAGACTATGATGAGAATTGTTCTGCCACAGGCTATCAAAAACATTCTGCCTGCTCTCGGTAACGAATTTATTATGATGCTCAAGGAAACATCCCTTGCATCCACATTCTTTATCGGCGACCTTATGACAGCACACCTCAAAATCAAAGGTGCTACATATCTTATGCTGGAATCCCTCATCATCACAGGTATTATCTATCTGTGTATGACATATCCGCTCTCCAAACTTGTTGAAGCTTTTGAAAGGAAGATGAAAAATGCAGACTAATATTGAACTTATCAAAACAGTTGACTTGCACAAAAGCTTTGGCAAACTTCACGTTTTGCAGGGTGTAAACGAAACTGTAAAAAAAGGCGAAGTTGTTACCGTTATCGGCCCATCCGGCGGCGGCAAATCAACATTTTTGCGCTGTCTCAACCTGCTGGAAGTGCCTGAAAAAGGTCAGATTTTCTTTGACGGCACCGACATCACAGCAAAGGGTGTAAACATTGACCTCCACAGACAGAAAATGGGCATGGTGTTCCAGAACTTCAACGTGTTCCCACACCTTGACGTTTGCAAAAACATCACACTCACACCTGTTCTCACAAAGAAAAAGACCGAAGCTGAAGCTGAAGAAATGGCAAAGGAACTGTTGAACCGTGTTGGTCTTATCGACAAACTCCACGAAATGCCAAACAAGCTTTCCGGCGGTCAGAAACAGCGTCTTGCTATCGTGCGTGCACTTGCAATGGAACCGGAAGTTATGCTGTTTGACGAACCTACCTCCGCACTTGACCCTGAAATGGTTGGTGAAGTTCTGGACGTTATCAAAGGTCTGGTAAACACAGGCATGACAAGTGTTATCGTTACACACGAAATGCGCTTTGCACGGGAAGTATCCGACAGAGTTCTCTTTATGGCAGAGGGCAATGTAATGGAAAGCGGCAAGCCTGCTGATATGTTTGACAATCCGCAGACACCAAGATTTAAAGAATTTTTGTCAAAAGTGCTTTAATTGAATAACGGCAAAATCACAGGGCAAGGGTTTGCTCTTGTCTTTAAGGCAAGCGACCCATGCCCTGATTTTTTATAAAGGTGATTATTATGAAACAGTCAATTTACAATACAGTTGAACAAAAGGCAAAGGTTATCACAGATTTGTCTGATAAAATCTGGGGCTTTGCCGAAATCAGTATGGAAGAATTCCAGTCCACTGAAGCATATATCGAGGTTATGAAGGCTGAAGGCTTTGAGGTGCAGACCAATCTTTGCGGCATCAAAACCGCATTCAGCGGCAAGTTTGGCAGCGGCAAGCCTGTTATCGGTATTCTTGGCGAGTTCGATGCTTTGAGCGGTCTTTCCCAGGTTTCCGAAGCAACCCACAGAGAATGGCTGTGTGAAGGTGGCAACGGCCACGGCTGCGGTCACAACCTTTTGGGTGCAGCAAGCCTTGGTGCGGCAATCGCAGTAAAAAAAGAGATTGAAAAAGGCACTCTGCAGGGCACAGTTGTGTTCTATGGCTGCCCTGGTGAAGAAGGCTGTGCAGGTAAGGCATTTATGGCCCGTGACGGGATGTTCCGCGACCTTGATGCAGCACTGTGCTGGCACCCGGGCGATGTCAACGAAGTTACAACAGGCAGCAATGCGGCCTGCATGCAGTTTGAATACACCTTTACAGGTCTCACAGCACACGCTGCAGGAGACCCGCAGAACGGCCGCAGCGCCCTTGATGCAGCAGAACTGATGAACGTTGGCGTGCAGTTTATCCGCGAGCATATGCCTAAAAAATGCTCCGTTCATTACTCTTTCAGCGATGTGGGCGGCATCTCTCCAAACGTTGTTCAGCCAAAGGCAAGCACAATTTATATGGTTCGCGGCGAAAACGTGACCGAAGCCAAAAAACTGCTGGCACGCGTGCACAAAATTGCACAGGGTGCTGCGCTGATGACCGAAACAGAAGTCTCCTGGCGCCAGATTGACGGCACATCCAACACCTTGTCCAATCACGCATTGGAAGAGGTTATCTTTGCAAATCTCAACGAAGCACCGCTGCCGCAGTACACAGCGGAAGAAGAAAACTTTGCAGCAGCAATCAAATCCACATTTGTTACCGAACAGCTGCCAAGTGACGGCGCACAGCTGAACTGGGAGGTTAAAAAGGCAGTTGCAGAGCTGTCCAAAAACGGCACAATCCCGCTTAACAACTTTGTGGTGCCATATGCACCGAGCGACTATTTCAGCCCAGGGTCAACTGATGTGGGGGATGTAAGCTGGCTTACACCTACAGCACAGTTCACCACTGCCACATGGGCAAGCGGCAACCCGGGACATTCCTGGCAGAACGTTGCAATGGGCAAATCAAGCGTTGCACACAAAGGTGTGCTTTATGCGGCAAAGGTCCTTGCCGCCACAGCTGCTGACCTTATGACAAAACCGGAACTGCTTGAAAAGGCAAAGGCAGAGTTTGCAGTGAGTGCCGCGGCAGGCTATGACTGCCCGCTGGGCGCAGAGGTTAAAGCGCCACACGTGGATGAATAACAGACAGACACAATATAAAGCAAATAAAATGTAGCTGAAAATATCCCGACAAAACATTTTTGACAAGTGATTTGTCGGGATATTTGCTTTCAAAGCGAGTATAATGGCAGGTTTTGTGTGCAAAATAAACACAAAACAGAGCGATTTATAGTATAAAATTGATAAAAATAATAAAAAATATTTTTTTTGAAAATTTTTAAAAAAAGTTGTTGACAAAAGCACTTTCGTGTAGTACAATAATCAAGCACTCAAATGAGGGTGTATGCGTGGCGGTATAGCTCAGTTGGCTAGAGCAACCGGTTCATACCCGGTAGGTCGTAAGTTCAAGTCTCACTGCCGCTACCATTTTCGGCCCGTTGGTCAAGCGGTTAAGACACCGCCCTTTCACGGCGGTAACACGAGTTCGATTCTCGTACGGGTCACCACAGTTCAGGGCGCTAAAAATTAGTGCCCTGTAACTTTGCAATCAGCAGTAGAACCCTGTTCTAGGCCAGGGGACTGCTGTTTATATATATGGCCCGTTGGTCAAGCGGTTAAGACACCGCCCTTTCACG
>JAGBFE010000111.1 GCA_018109965.1 Oscillospiraceae bacterium
GCTCATACCAAAAGACAGCAGATCAGCACCGCTGTCCAGCAGAACCGACGGCATAACACTGTCAGACCAATAATCGTAATGTGCAAAACGGCGCAGGGAGGCTTCGATACCGCCGATAACAACCGGCAGGTCAGGATATGCCTGTTTTGCCAGCTGTGTATATACTGTAACGGCACGGTCAGGGCGTTTGCCCTGTTTGCCTCCGGCAGAATAATCATCGGTATCACGGCGTTTTTTTGCAACGGTATAGTGTGTAACCATACTGTCTACATTGCCGCTGCCGATGAGAAAACCGTACTTTGGTTTGCCAAAGCGTTTGAAATCTTCGCAGTTATTGAATTTTGGCTGTGGAAGCACGCACACGTTGAAGCCGAGGGCATCCACAATACGGGCAATAACCGCTGTGCCGAAGCTTGGGTGGTCAACATAGGCGTCACCGCCCACAACCACGAAATCCGGCTGGTCAAAGCCGACCTTTATCATTTCGTCATAAGTAATAGGTAATAAATTTTTATTCATATCTTTTACTGTTCGTTGGAATTGTTAATCATCATTTCGAGCCACTGATTTTTGGTGATAAGCACCTGACGTGGCTTTGAGCCTTCATATGGGCCGATAATGCCCATTTCTTCCATTTCATCCATAATGCGTGCTGCACGGGCATAGCCAAGCTTGAGCTTGCGCTGCAGAAGGCTTGTGGAAGCCTGTCCCGCATCAACAACAACCTCGATAGCCTTGGTTGTCATTTCGTCACGCTGGTCAGCGCCGTCAGCTGCTGCGGCACCGCCCTTGCTGCCTGTTGCCGCTGCAATATTTTCCATGGAAGTTATCATTTCCTGATTGTAGTCAGCTGTGTAGTCCTGTTTGATAAAATCGATTACCTTTTCGATTTCGCCGTCTTTAACATAAGTGCCCTGAACGCGTATAGGTTTGGAAGCACCAAGCGGCAAAAACAGCATATCGCCCATACCAAGCAGTTTTTCAGCGCCGCCGCCGTCAAGAATTGTGCGGCTGTCAATCTGGCTGGAAACTGCAAATGCTATACGTGCAGGAATGTTGGCTTTGATAAGCCCTGTGATAACGTCAACAGACGGACGCTGTGTTGCAACAATAAGGTGCATACCTGCTGCCCTTGCCTTTTGTGCAATACGGCAGATGTAGTCTTCAACCTCTTTGCCTGCAACCATCATCAGGTCGGCAAGCTCATCAATGATAATTGCCACATACGGCAGTTTTTCAAGGTCCTCACGGGTTTCGGCCAGTTTGTTGTAGCTTTTGATTTCCCTGACGCCTGTTTCGGCAAACAGCTTGTAGCGTTTTTCCATTTCGGCAACCGCACTGCCAAGTGCACCTGCAGCCTTTTTAGGCTCGGTAACAACCGGCATAAGCAGATGAGGAATGCCGTTGTATTCGGCAAGCTCAACAACTTTAGGGTCGATGAGAATGAGTTTTACATCTTCCGGGGAAGATTTGTAAAGGAAACTTGTGATAATTGCATTTACACAAACAGATTTACCGCTGCCTGTGGAGCCTGCAATAAGCAGGTGCGGCATTCGTGTAAGGTCGGTAACCACCACATTGCCTGCAATGTCCACACCAAGAGCAATGGAAAGAGGACTCTGGCTTTCCTTGAACTGTTTTGATTCAAAGATAGAGCGGATGTTTACCGATGAAGATGATTTATTCGGTACCTCGATGCCAACTGCAGCTTTGTTTGGAATAGGTGCTTCGATGCGCACACCGCTTGCTGCAAGGTTGAGGGCAATGTCATCGGCAAGGTTTGTGATTTTGCTGATTTTAACCCCTGCCAGTGGCTGAAGTTCATAGCGTGTAACAGACGGACCGCGGGATATGTCGATTATTTTTGTCTGCACGCCAAAGCTTGCCAGTGTATCAACAAGCAGCTGCGCATTGGTTTTGAGTTCGTTTTCGATATCGCCTTTTGTTTTGGCCGCACCACGTTCAAACAGTGTGATTGGCGGCTTTTTGTAAACATAAGGTTTTTCACCTGCAGCCTCGCTGTTTGCAGCTTCACCTTCTGTTTTAGCAGTTTCGTCAAGGCTTGTCTGCACAGCTTCGTCCTTTTCTTCCTCTTTTTCGGCAGAATTGTTAAGGTTCAGCTTGCGCATAATTTCTTCAATTTTCTGCTGCTCAATCTGTTTGTTTTCTTCCGCTTTATCAAAGGTTTCGGCAAAGCCGTCAACATCAGTGATATTTTCTTTTTCACTCGGCTGTATCGGGTCATCAATTTCAAAGTCAATCTGACGGTTTTTGCGTACAGCTTTTTCTGTTTTTGCGGCTTCTTTTGCCTTTGCAGCTTCAAGTTTTTCCTTTTCAGCCTGACGTGCAGCCCGTTCGGCACGGTTTGCTTCGATGGATTTTTCCAGGTCCTGTTTTTGTTTTTCAGCTGTTTCCTTTGTCTTTTTGTAAATATCATACGGTGTTGTGTCGGTAAGCATCATTGCAAACACCGCTGTGAGAACCCCCACAATTATTGCCGCAGGAGCAACACCCATGTATGTGATAAGCGGCACACTGAGATATGCAATGATACCGCCTGTGAAGGACACAGCCTTGCTGTTTTCCCAAAGGCCTTTAAAGGTGAGCACCCTTGCTGCTTCAGGTGTAAACGCTGTTGCAAGTGTATGTATAAGGGTGGATATGAGCACAACACAGATAACCGACTGTACCATTTTCCATTTTACAGGTCTGCCCATTGCTGTGAGCACTGCAAGATAGATAAAAATGATACCGATAAGATAGTTTGTTGCACCAAAAATGCCGAAGGTGTAACCTTTGATTGTCTCCCACAGCTGCTGCCCCGGGACAAAACAAAGCCCCAGCCACAGTATGCCGAAAGCAAACATAAGTATGCTCCAGGCACGGTTGATTTCGGCCTTCTTTTTGTCCTGTTTGGATGGTCTGCCGCGTTTTTTTGCTGTTGTTGCAGCAGGCTTTGCAGCTGATTTGTTTTTTGGTTTGTTTGCCATAATTTTTCTCCGTTTCTTTCAGAGTATATCCGCTTTTACTTTTAATTTATGTAATGGGCATACCTGCCCAATATAATTTTATATTACATTTTATGATACCATATCTGTGTGAAAAATAAAAGGTATTTATTGGCATTAAACGGCACATATGCTTTTGGAATGTATTGGTATAAATCTGCACACACCATTATCCTTTTTCAATTTCACTGTACAAAAATTCCAGCACATCCCCTATTGTGCCAACTGCATCAATTATGCCCTCTTTAACCGCAGTTTTTCCGTCCACACAGGTGCCAAGATCCATTATCAGATTATCGGTCTGTGTCATAAGCTGGCTGAAACGCTCTCTGGAAATGCCAGAGTTTTCACATACAAAATCGGTAACACGCTGCTGTATTGATTCCAGATAATTCATCGTCTGGCCTGTTGCAAGCACGGTGCCGCTGTGGCGCACAGGATGTATTGTCATCGTGGCAGTCGGCGCAATAAAAGAGCGGTCGGCGCTGACTGCAAGAGGGATACCTATGGAATGCCCGCCGCCAAGCACAATGCTGGCTGTCGGTTTGGTCATGCCTCTGATAAGCTCCGCTATGGCAAGGCCTGCTTCCACATCACCGCCCACAGTGTTGAGGATAACCAGCAATGCTTCAATGTCAGGGTCCTCCTGCACCGATACAAGCTGCGGAATAACATGTTCGTATTTGGTTGTTTTCATCTGTGTGTTTGATTCAAAATGTCCTTCAATCTGACCTATGATGGTAAGACAGTGTATGGGATGCTTGCCCTTTGTGGTGTTGACAAGGCCGGACTCCTCCCTGTCTATTGTTTTTTCATCGTTATTGTCCATTTTTTTGCCTCCGTTTTTTATTTTATTATGTTCATCTGCGTATAATATATTTAAAAATCAAAACTTGTGCAAAAATTTGACAAAGTCTGTTTATGATAATATAATTAGTAGAAGAAAATTGATTGTATTAAACATTTTGAAAAGGCGGTGCCGTATGTCCACTCCAAAGGCTTCATTACCTGTTATCAGACGTTTGCCACGATATTTCCGTTACATAACTGAACTTAAGGAAAGTGGCAAAACAAGGGTTTCATCCAGTCAGCTGGCTGCAATTATGGGTTCAACACCAAGTCAGGTGCGTCAGGACTTTAACTGCTTTGGCGGGTTTGGCCAGCAAGGCATCGGCTACAGCGTGGAACTGCTGCACGATGAAATCCATCATCTGCTTTTTCCAAACGACCGTATAAATGCAATCCTTGTCGGTGCAGGCAGCCTTGGTGCAACCATTGCAAACTTTGTGCTCACCGATACCGAAGGGGTAAATCTGACTGCAATTTTTGACAACAACATCAATCTTGTAGGCAAAACACTCAACAACATCACAATACTTAACGCCGACACAATTGTTGATTACTGCCATGAAAACAAGGTTGACCTTATCATTGCATGTATCCCAAAAGCTGCAGCAGAAAAATTTGCGCCGACACTTGTTCAGACAGGTGTTAAAGGTGTGTGGAATT
Source organism: Oscillospiraceae bacterium (assembly GCA_018109965.1). The sequence continues at coordinate 4,518 of JAGBFE010000111.1, forward strand.
TTACACACTATGATTTCAGCATTTATGACAAATCCCTTGTTGTGGAAAACGTGCATCTGCGTGACAGCCTTATGGCGTTGTCATACCGCATTAACCACAAGGATATTGAAGAAGAATAATATTTTGCACTGAAAGGCCATCGGAGTATTCCGATGGCCCTTTTGATTTGATGCAGTTTTGAAACCACTGTCATATATAAAAAAATCCCGCCAGAAAACTCTGACGGGATAAATTTTTATGTGCGTTTTTTTGCTTTGTCGGCTTCTGCTGCATTTTTGCGTGCTTCGGCTTTGTTGTGTTCCATTTCTTCCACAGATTTTTCTTTTAAGCGCTCGCCTTTATAATTCTGGTGAGGAATTTTTGGGCCATCCTTCTGTCTTTCCTTCGCCCTTTCGATTTCGTCAGCATACTGCGGCAGCCACTGGGCTTCGGCAATAAGCATTTCGTCCACCATCTGATAAATTTCGGCAGGGTTGCACACTGCGCCTGTCAGCGGGTCCATAAGCATTGCCTGACGCAAAAGCTGTATGTCTGCATTTACTGCTGCTTCCACTGCCAGTTTCTGCACCCAGATGCTCTGGGAACAGATTGCCGCACAGCCAAGGGGCAAATCGCCCACCTTTGGTATGCTGATGCCGTTGCCGTCAACGTATCCCGGCACTTCCACAACGCTTTCGTAAGGCAGATTGGTAATGCAGCCCTCGTTCATAACATTGAAATGTCCGCGGTATCTGCGGCCTGTTTCCAGCGCTTCGATAATCCAGGAGCCGTGTTCGGTTGAACGTTTGGATGTATCTTTGTAGTCATTTGCAGGCTCTTTGAGCCAGTTTGGATAATCATATTCAAACCAGTTGCGTCCCTCGCGGCACACACGCAGATAACCGCCTGTTTCGCCGTTTATCCAGGATGAATCAAGGTCAATCCAGTTTTTCACCTCATCCTTGCGCTTGCGGTACCACGCCACATATTCGGACAGATGTCCGTTGCTTTCGGTGGAGTAATAGCCAAAGTTCTTGAGTATATCAAGGCGTACCTTTTCGGTACGGGACAGTTTTTCGCTGGCAAGATATGCCGGCAAAAGCTTTGGCAGCATATCTTCCCCTTTGTATTTTGCCTGAATATACCAGGTCTGGTGGTTAATGCCTGCACAGATGATATCCAGCTCGTCCTGTGGTACTCCGAGAGCCTCTGCCATCTGTCTGTGACCGCCCTGCACGCCGTGGCACAGTCCGATAGTTTTTACACCGCCGTACTTGTTGGCGGCCCAGGTCATCATTGCGTTAGGGTTTGCATAGTTGAGCATAATTGCACCGGGGGCAGCAACCTCGCGTATATCCTTGCAGAAGTCAAGGATTGCAGCTACACCGCGCTGGCCGTACATAATGCCCCCTGCACATAGGGTGTCGCCTACACACTGGTCAACGCCGTAACGGAGAGGAATTTCCACATCCAACTCAAAAGCTTCCAGCATACCGATGCGCACACAGTTGATTATATACTTTGCGTCTTTAAAGGCTTCGCGGCGGTCAAGGGTTGCGTGGATTTTGATTGGCACACCGTTTTCATCCAGGTCGCGCTGACAAAGGGTTGTCACCATATCCAGATTGTGCTGATTGATATCGGTAAACGCCACCTCGATGTCGTGAAATTCCGGCACCATCATCAAATCGGTAAAAAGCGTGCGGGTAAAACCAACACTGCCTGCACCTATTATTGCAAGTTTGAACGACATATAATTCCCTCCTGTTTTATATACTGATGTTTTATATATTCATCTGTTTACTGCTGTGCATCAAAAAATTTTTCCCAATGAAGCTGTGTTTTGCCTACTGTGGCATCATCGCAGGCTTTTTTGATATATTCAAATGACCAGTTGTCCTCAAGACCTTTTTCCTGCCAAACTTTATATCCTTCGCTCTGCAGCATCTGCGGATAATATGTATCAAGTGTGCCTGCAAAGTAGTTTACATTGAAGGTTGCCCACAAATCTGCAAGGGCATGTTTTTCTTCATCGGTCATTTTGCTCTTTTCAAGGCCTGCCATTGCCTTTGGGTATGCGGTTTCGTAGTAAAAATCCGCACCGTATTCAGCAAAATTGAGCAGATTTTCGTCTGTCACACCATTTCTCTGTGCCCAGTCCGAAACCTGTATATTCTGTGTACTGTAGGACATTTTTTCACTGTCCACTGTAACCACACCGTAATGGCAGTCACATATTGTCATACTTGATGTGGATATGTCGGCAACACCACCTGCTGTTTCGCCAATATGCTGCAGATGGATGTGACCGCTTAAATTTAAATCCACACCGTATTTTTCGTATATTGCAACAAGTTCTTCGTTGTTTGCAATGGTATATTCCGCACTGAAGGCATCATCAGGGTAGTGATTTAAAATATTCTGATGGGTAAGGGACACAATTTTTGCATCCTGCGGAAGCTTTGCAAGCTCGGTATCCAGCCAGGTCAATGTTTCTTCCTCGGCATAAGGGATGCCTGTCATAAAACTTTGTGGGGTATAAACCGCCGCAACATAAATATTGCTGCCTACCTGCACAATATAGCTGAAACCATCAGGGGAAACCGTGTAGGCTATATCGGGACCAAAATCCTTGTAATATTCAAGGAATTCAGCTTCAGAGGTATAATCTGCTTTGTATGAGCCCTCTGCACTGTAGCCGCGGCTGAAAGGGTATTCCATATCGTGGTTGCCCGGAATTGCAATAACATCAACACCCGCCTGCTCGATACGGCGCAGCTTGAGTATAAAATCTTCGTGGCTGAGTTTTTCGCAGTTAAAGGTGATATCTCCGCTGATAAGTACCGCATCAGGCTTTTGTTCAATAACTGTTTCGGTAAATGCTTCGCATATCTGTTCGCAGTACTGTGTCATTTTGCCGTCGCCCGCTTTGATAATCTCCAAAAAATATTCGTTGTTGTCGGTCAGCTGCTGGGACAGGTAGTGCATATCGGTTGCGTGAAAAAGTGTGACTTCCTGTTTTTTATCGGCTTTGTTCTGCCCGCAGGCTGTTAACATAACTGCCGCTGTGATAATCAATACTGCAAGTTTTTTCAATATAACACCCCGTTTTAATAGTATTCCTTTGTGTGCTTACCTGCAAAATAATGCAGGTCAAGCTGTTTTGACAGATATTCCAGTATTTTAAGCCCCCAGATGCTGTTGCCCTTTGCGTCAAGGCTTGGGCCGTAAACCGCAATGCCAAGGTTTTCTTCTGACATACATATTATGCCGCCGCCAACACCGCTTTTGGCAGGCATACCGACTTTCATTGCAAATTCACCCGAGCCGTCGTACATACCGCAGGTCATCATAATGGATTTTACAACAGGAATAATCCAGCTTTCCACAAGGCGTTCACCTGTAAAGATATTGACACCGTCATTTGCAAGAATACTGCCGAAATGGGCAAGGTCAAGGGCATTAACCTCCACCGAGCACATTTTGAAATAGATATCCAGCACGTGTTCAACGTCCTTTTCCAGCACTCCCTCGGTGCGCAGCATATAGGCAATCGCACGGTTGCGCATACCTGTTGCTTTTTCGGAAAGATAAACCGCTTCGTTAAGTTTAATATCATTTCTGCCGCACAGTTTGCGGGTAAGATCCAGAAAATCCTGAAAAGCAAAAGGTGTGTCGATACAGCCTACCACCGCAATTGCACCTGCATTTATCATAGGGTTGAGCGGGATATGTGTATGATGTGTTTCCAGACGGATAATGGAGTTGAAAGCATCCCCCGTAGGTTCCACACCCACCTTGGAAAAAACCTTTTCGGCACCTGATGTCTGCAGTGCAAGGATAAGGGAAATCACCTTTGAGATACTTTGTATTGTAAACAAAGTGTCCCAGTTGCCGTGTTTGTATATTTTTTTGTTGTTGGCAACAACTGCAACCCCCACAGCGTTGCGGTCGGCGTGGGAAAGCTCCGGAATATAGCTTGCCACCTCACCGTTGTTTTCAAAGCTTTTTGCATATTCAACTGCATCACAAAGCAGCTGTTCCATATTTATAGCACTCATTTTACACTTCCTTACAAATGTTTTATTATAGTATTATGATAGCAATTAAATCTGTTTTTTTCAATTAAATTTATAGTCTGTATTATTGATAATTTTATACAAAAAACAGTATTTTTTCTGGCGACATCCCGATAACAAAACATAAATACCCGACAACACAC
>JAGBFE010000112.1 GCA_018109965.1 Oscillospiraceae bacterium
AAAGATTTTTTCAAATAAAGCCATTATATCTCCTTTATTCTTCACGGCTTATGCTGCCGTATAGCATATTTGACATAACTAAACATATACCAAACTATATGTATCCAATGTTATATTTTAATATATATAGCAGCTTATGTCAAACAGATACGACCAAAAAACACCAATTTCTCACAACAATTACAACAAAATACAGCAGCCTGTTTTGCTTTTAAACAGACTGCTGTGTTTTTAATTATATATTTTCTCTTTCCTTTTTTACATAGTAACGGAACAAATCCATTAAGTACAAAATCACCGCAGAGACAACGGGCGGCAGAAAGATAAATTTTGCAATATCCATTGCTGTAACAAAAAAATAATCTGCAAAATCCGGGCGGTAGTTAATTATGATACTTTCAACCGCAATAATTTCGTTGAATGTGCCCGACATATCAAGTCTTATCCTGCGAATCTGTCTCATAGGCAGGACAAATTCAAAAACATTGTCTTCGCTGTCTTTGGCAACAATCATGTTTTTCCCCGAATACATAGGTTCTTTTGAAGTTGTATAGTACAGACTTCTTGATCCTGTTGTGTCCTGTTTGAGAATATATTTTACTGTATGCATTTTGTACCTGTCCCCGTCTACCATTTCAAAATACGGGTCATTTGTAACAGATAAAAATGTATTGTCATCAATCTGTTTCATATTGACAATTTCAAAGTTAGAGTAGTCAATTATTTCTTCAGGAGGCATTTTTATTCTGTCATATGCAAAATGGATAACTCCTTCAAGTAAAAATGCCGCTACAAATGCAATATACAGGAAAAGTGTTATCTTCTTTTTCATATTATTCCACCTCTCCTATAAATTCAAATTTATCACCGTTTATTTTATACAGGGCACTTGCACCATCTTTGCAGCTTTCAAGTTTATCATCAAACATACTGCCAAAACCGTCTTCCAGATATCTGTCACTTTGTTCCACAAAAATGTATCCGCAGTTGTTTTCCCTGAGATATTCAAGCAGTTCCTGTCGGGTTATTTTGATGTAATATGGTGAATCATCCGGTGTTTCTGTATCTGCGTCGCAGATTGTACCACCGCCATAGCTGTATGCAAGCTGTAAAGGCAGCAGCTGGCTGGAATAACGGAACCATCTGTTGCCGTCATCTCCCTGACCAATAAAGAATATCCTTTGCTGTGCATCAGGGATATATTCCATAATGCAATCTGATTTGGCAACCTGTTCACGTCTTTCCTGCAAAAAGTTTGTGTCAAAATCTATAAATGTATAGCCCACAAGCAGAATATTGGACAGACGCAATATCATAACCAGCAGGACTGCCAGCACCGACGCTCTTGCCAAGCCGTAAAACTTTTGTGTTTTTTGAGCAATTGACTGCCCTACAAGCATTACTGCGGTCATAAACCAACCGATATAGTACGGATATATATATCGCTCGTAACTTGCAAGGGATGCTGATTCTATATCTTTGAACACAAAAACATAGCAGAATCCTATGAAAACATAATATGCCACAAATCCGGCAGTAGAAAGCACTGTGTAAAATACACATCTGATTTTTTGCTTTTTGTCACTTGCGGTTACAAAAGCAACCGCAACAAGTGCAATAATCACAGCAGTAACACGCAGGCCGCTGCCAAGCACCGTAAGGCTGACATTAAAATAGTTGCTCAGCATTTGTCCCATCAGATTAGAGAATTTTTCCGTGGTGCCGATGCCAAGCAGTTGTTTTACTCCTTCAATAAGCATGCCAAACATGCTCATCTGTTCGGTGCCGCCCACATTGCCTGTTGCATCAACATTGATTGCTGCACCAAGGTAAATTGTCCATGCCAGGAAAGCCACAACAGGTGTTATAAACACAATAATGCAGTTTATGATTTTACCTGCTATTCCCTTTATCTTATAAAAGTCACATTCTTTTTCTACAAAAAGAATATCTGCACAGATTATTGCCGCTGCCACCATTGCCATTGGAAACGCTGTATCTTTTGTGTAGGTCAAAGCTACCAAAGTAATACACACAGCACCAATACCCTGTTTTTTATCTTTCAATGCAAAATAAAGGCACATTGCACCGCCAAAAATCATACCCATAGGAATATCCGCCAGAACAGACATATATACACCTGACGGAGGTGTAATTCTGTTATACAGAGTAAATGCAAATGGCGTCATAAATGCCATTGCAATAAAAGGTACTGATTTATGCCAGTTTTTGGATTCAAAAACAGCTGATGTTGCAGAAATTGTACTGAAAAGCAACACGTTCATACCTGCATATGCACGCCATTCCTGATATTTGCCAAAAAATTCATACAGATATCCGTTCATAATAAGGCCTGGTTTTTGTGTTGCAGCCCAATCCCAGCCAATTTCTGCTGTGGTGTACATCTCACCCGATATTTTTATAAGTTTAACAGATGTACCCCAAAAGCTGAATTCGTCCCATGAAAAGTACATAGGCTGTTTTATACTAAACAGAACTATCCCAAATATACTTGCTGCTGTAAAAAACACAAAACCCGGAGTAATAATTTTTGAAAGCTCTTTCCAGCTGTTTTTATAGCCCAACGCAACATATATAACCGCAGCCAAAGCCAGCAGAAAATAAAGATAACCACCGAGTTTTACAAGGCCAAAACAACCAAAAACTGACAGAAACATCATCATAAAACACACCGAAATAAATGGTGTAGCCGCCGATGAAATACT
>JAGBFE010000113.1 GCA_018109965.1 Oscillospiraceae bacterium
ATATCATAAAACCACACATTGTCTGTGCCGCCGTGACCTGTTTTGGTAAACACCAGTATAGCTGTGGAAACGCCCGCATAAGGTTTAAATACACCGCTTGGCATAGAGATAACTGCTTCCAGTCGGTTGCCGTCAATGATTTCTTTTCTGATTGCTTTATGAGCATTGGAAGAACCAAACAGCACGCCATCAGGAACGATACATGCACATCTGCCGCCTGTTGTTAACATACGCAGGAACAACGCAAGGAACAGCAGTTCTGTTTTCTTGGTTTTGCAAACTTTAAGCAAATCAGCCGCAACAATATCATAGTCCAGACTGCCTTTAAAAGGTGGGTTTGCAAGGATAAGTGTGTATTTGTCGTGGTCAGGGTTCTGGTCAGAAAGGCTGTCACGGTACTCAATATAAGGGTTGTCCACGCCGTGCTTCATCATATTCATAGCACCGATACGCAGCATTGTTCTGTCCATATCATAGCCGTGGAACATATGGTTCATATAGTGGTCACGGTTAATGCGGTTGAAGAAAATTTCTTCTTTATGGTGTTCACGCAGATATTCGCCGGCTGTCACCAAAAAGCCGCCTGTACCGCAAGCCGGGTCGCAGATAACATCTGTTGGCTTTGGCTGCATCATATCAACAATCATTTTGATGATATGTCTAGGTGTACGGAACTGGCCATTTAAGCCGCTGCTGGAAATTTTTGAGAGAAGATATTCGTATACATCACCTGTGATGTCGGCATCTTCTTTCTGTGCTCTTTCCATAAGGTCGAAAATTTTATCAAGGGCGTCAATAACCTTTGACAGCAGCAACGGTGTAGGAATTTTGAAAATGGCGTCATCCATATATTTGGAGTAAGCACTGTTTTTGTCGCTGTGCAGATTTTTGATAAATGGGAACACCCACTCCTGCACTATTGCGTACATTCTTCTTGCATCAATATCCTTGAAGAATGACCATTTAAGCTGTCTGCCTTCAATTTTTCTGTCACCAACAGATACCTCACCAGCAAAAATACTTTCGTAAGGCAGGCCAAGCATTGCACTTTCTTTTTCACGCAGATTATCCGACACATCAAGGTCGTGAATAAACATAAGGTATGTTATCTGTTCAATAACATCCAACGGATTGGACAGGCCGCCTGCTGCAAATATATCCCAAAGACTGTCTATTTTATTTTTAAGTTCGCCTGTAATCATTTATCGTTCTCCCAGTTCCAAACATATTTTGTGCCTCTGCCGCCGCCAAGTTTTGTGATTTGTCCGCTTTCGTGCAAATCTTTCAAGGCTCTTTCAACGGTGATTTTGCTTATGTCAGGGCATTTGTTTACTATTTCTGTTTTTGTTATTGGTCCATAGTTGGATTTTATCAGTTCACGCACTCTGTCAGGCTTTGACATATTTGATGTGGTGAGCACTTTAACCCTTTCGGAAAATTCTCTGTATGCAGCAACTATAACGCCCAGCATATAGTTTACAAATGGTGCATAGTCGTTTTCTTCTTCGTGCCAGTTTGTGCTGCTTGCCTGCAGTGCTTCGTAATAGGTTTCTTTTGACTGTTCAATCAATCGTTCAATACTGATGTATTTGCCAACAATGTAGCCAGAGCGATACAGCAGTAGCAATGTGAGCAGACGGCTCATTCTGCCATTGCCGTCATTGAAAGGATGTATGCAGAGAAAATCCAGTATAAACATTGGGATTGTCAGCAATGGGTCGGCTTCGATATCTTTGCAAATTTCATCAAACTGTCTGCAAAGTTCGTTCATTGCATCAGGTGTTTCCCACGCAGAAACAGGTCTGAATCGCACACGTCTTTCACCTGTAGCAAGCTGTTCCGAAATAATGTTGTCACCGATTTTATATCTGCCGCCGTTAGCACCGCTGTATTTGTATAAATCTCTGTGAAGCTGCAGTATCATAGATGGGTTGGCAGGGATATAGTCATAGTTTTCGTGTATTGTTGCCAGAACATCGCGATAACCTGCAATTTCCTGCTCATTTCTGGTTTGCGGTGTGGTTTTATCATAAACGAGCTTTTTGATACGCTCGTCAGATGTGTATATACCCTCAATTTTATTTGAAGCTTCGGTACTCTGAATTTTTGCAATTTCCAGC
>JAGBFE010000114.1 GCA_018109965.1 Oscillospiraceae bacterium
CAGTGATACTGCAAAAGAACTGCAGTACCGCAATCTGCTGTACACAGCAATAACAAGGGCAAAGGAACTGCTTATAATTATCGGTAAACCGTATATATTGCAGCAGATGACCACAAATCATCGCAAACAGCTGCGATATTCGGGCATAAAATATTTTCTGGAAGAATTAAATGGATAAAAATATAATTTTGGATTTTTTCTTCCCCGCAAAATGCGTGTTCTGCGGGGAGATTGTCAAAAGAGGTGTAGTTTGTTCCCATTGCAGAACACAGGTTGAGCATCTGTCCATCCCATTGCATCTGCAGCAGGTAAACAGCAAAGCTTTTAAAAATCTGGACAGATGTTTTTCCTGTTACTATTATGAAGGCATTGTGCGCAAAGGGCTTATTGATGCAAAAAGAAAAAGTGGAGAAGTGTTTTCAAAGGCTTTTCTGCAATATATTTCCTTTGATTTTGACAGATTTATAAAGGATAATGATATTGATACAATTATTTCTATGCCTTGCCATAAATCAAAGTTTTATAACAGGGAATATGATTTGCCACAACTGATGGTGCAGGCAATTGCAAAAAGCTGCCATTTGGAGTATAATAAAGACCTTGTAAAAAAGGTTAAAAGAACAAAAAATCAACATGATTTAAAACTGGAACAGCGCAAAAGTAACCTTAAGGATGCATTTGCAGTATACGGTGACGTAAAAGGGAGAAATATCCTGATTATAGATGATATTGTCACAAGCGGAAACTCTTTGGAAGAAGTTGCCAGAACACTTAAGAAAAGCGGTGCAGAAAAAGTTATCGCAGTTACTTTTGCATACAATAGATTATAGAAAGAAGGTTATGTAATGGCTACAAATGATATTGGTATTGACCTTGGTACCACAAAGGTAATGATATACAGAGAAGGCGAAGGTATCGTTGTTAACGAGCCAAGCGTTGTTGCTTATGATGCCGAAAGCGGCAAACCAATTGCTTTTGGTCAGAAAGCGTATGAAATGGTGGGAAAAACCCACAAAAATATTGTTGCGGAATACCCACTCAAAGACGGAGTTATTTCCAACTATTCTCTTACAAAAGAAATGGTAAAATATTTTATCAATAAAGCATATGAGTCCAAAGTGGTAAAACCAAAGGTATCAATCTGTGTTCCAAGTGCTGTTACAGGCATTGAAGAAAACGCAGTTGTTGACGCTGCAGTTTCCTCCGGTGCAAGACAGGTGCTTATCATTGAGGAACCTATCGCTGCAGCTATCGGTGCAGGCCTTGATATTCTGAAAGCAAACGGCAACATTATTGTTGATATCGGCGGTGGTACAACCGACGTTGCAGTTATTTCTCTTGGCGGTATTGTATGCTCAAAATCCATTAAGCTTGCAGGCAATGCAATTGACCGTGAAATTATAAAATTGCTTAAAAACAAATTCAATTTCCTTATCGGTCAGAAAACAGCACAGCTTTTGAAACACGAGGTTGCTGACTGTATGCCTACAGATGAAAACAACAGAACATTTGAAGTAAAAGGCATCAACCTGCTCCGCGGTTTGCCTGCAAAGCTTGTTGTTTCCACAAAAGATCTTGAGCCTGTTATTGCTCCTATTGTTGATGAATATATCCATGCGGTAAAAAATGTTCTGGAAGTTACACCACCGGAACTTTCAGGTGATATTTACAGCAATGGTATTTTGCTTACAGGTGCAGGTGCAAAACTGCGCAATCTTGACAAATGTCTGGAAAATGCTGTAGGCAGCAAGGTTATGGTTGCTGAAAACTGCGAACAGTGTGTTGCCATAGGTACAGGCAAATCCTTTGCTCTGGAGGGCAAGCTGGAAAGCGGCTTCCGCGATGTAACACCGGGTATGAAATAAAAAACAAAAGGCGATATCCACGCGGCATATGTTGCGGGAGTTCGCCTTTTTTGGTGAAATATGGACTATAAAATAATAAGACATCACAGGCGCAAAAAGCTGTTGCTTACGGTTTCTCCAATGGGGGAGGTAGCGGTTAAAGCAGGTCTTTTGACACCATTAAAAATTATTGATAATTTTGTAAATGCCAACAAAGACTGGATTGAAAAACAACAGCAGTTTTTTGCACAAAAATATCATACCAGAATTATTACAACAAAAGCAGAAAGAGATTCTGCAAAAAAACAGCTGTTGCCAGTTATGATATCCTTGGTTCAAAAATATGCAGCAGTAATGGATGTTGAACCTAAAAGTGTAAAAATTACCGTTGCCGAAAAACGGTGGGGTTCCTGCAGCGGCAGGGATACAGTCTGTTTTTCCTACAGATGCTATTTTTTGTCACAAAAATGCAAAGAATATATTGTTATTCATGAGTTAAGCCATCTCAAAGAGTTCAATCATTCAAAGGAATTTTACAAAACTGTCCAAAAATATATGCCCGATTACAAACAGGCTGAAAAGGAACTGGACGGTTATTATATTCATACAGAACAATAGCAATATTGATTTACTTATTGGCAGTTTTATGGTATGATATATTAGTTAAAGTATGATTTTAAGAGGTAATAAATGGATTTCTCTAACGCAGTATCCCTCAGAAAAAAATATATCGAAAATCAGTTTGGCTTTTTAAACCCTATGCAGCAGCAGGCGGTATATGCGGTTAAAGGCCCTATTCTCATTCTTGCAGGTGCAGGCAGCGGTAAAACCAGCGTGCTTATCAACCGTATTTCAAATATGGTGCGCTTTGGTCATAGCCATACATCCCAGTATTTCCCCGGTGATGTGGATGATGAATTGCTCAGAAAACTTGAAAATGCAGTGGAAAACAACGAAACACTTTCTTTCAGTGAAGAAAATGCCATTGCTACAAGCCCAATCCGTCCTTACAATATTCTTGCAATCACATTTACCAACAAGGCGGCAGCAGAACTGCGTGAACGTCTTGAAAAATCAATAGGTGAATATGCAAAGGATGTTATGGCAAGTACCTTTCACTCTTTGTGCGTAAGAATTTTGCGCCGTGACGGTGACAAGCTTGGGTTTGATTCTTCCTTTACAATTTACGATTCTGATGACCAGAAACGTATTGTTAAAGAAATAATGAAAGATTTTAACGTTGATGACAAATTTGTATCACACAAAAATGTTATCAACAGTATGTCAGGTTATAAAGACAAGCTGATAAGTCCGCAGGAAGCAGCAGAATATGCTGCAAACGCCCACGAAAAGCTTGTGGTAAAATGCTACGAGGAATATCAGAAACGTCTCAAAAAAGCAAACGCTTTTGACTTTGATGACCTGATTTACTACACAGTACAGCTTTTTAAA
>JAGBFE010000115.1 GCA_018109965.1 Oscillospiraceae bacterium
CCTACACCACCGTCAGTACATTTTGGAACAACTGCGTGACATATATTTTTTATATCCTGTGGTGCATTGTCAACACATACGCTGAGTCCTGCTGCCTGAAGAAGCTCAATGTCGTTATAATAGTCACCTATTGCAACAGTGTTTTTTATATCAACACTCAGCATATCACAAAGTTTGGCAAGTGCTGTGCCCTTGGTAGTTCCTTTTGGCAACATTTCAAAATAAATTGTGTTGGACATTACAAATTCAATGTCATCAAAAGGCAAAGTTTTGCAGAATTCCTGCAACTCCAGCAGTCTGCTGTTGCGATCCGCAAAAAGAACCTTAATCCAATTGTTCTTTATGCTTGAAATATCAGCACAGACATAACTTAAATTCTCATCATCAACATGTTTAAATGTATATGCATTTTCCCTTATCATATAAAGACGGTTGTTATCGCACATAATTTCTGTTCCTACATCCGGAAAATTCTGGCGAATAAGCTCAAGAGCCTGTTTTGCACTTTCAGGCAAAGTTTCCTTAAGCAAAAAAATCTTACTTTTATAGTCATATATAATTCCGCCGTTATAAGTTATTGCCGGTGTAGAAAGTTCCATCTGATTGAGATAGTGAGCAACAGATTCGATGCTGCGCCCTGTTGCAACGGTAAAATTGCCGCCCAAATGCTGAAACTTTTTTATCATCTGCAGATTGAATTCGGGAATTCCTTCTTCAGCTGTAAGCAATGTGTTGTCCAGATCACTTACAACCAGAATATCTTCAATTCTATTCATAAAATATTTAATTACCTGATTGTTTTTTTAAAAATCTTTCAAACTCCTGTGGCCACGGCGATGAAAATTCAATATATTCATTTGTTCTTGGATGAACAAAACCAAGAACTCCTGCATGCAACGCCTGCCCTTTAAGTTCAGTTATGCAATTTTTAGGTCCATAAACAGGATCTCCCGCCAAAGGATGTCCCAAACTTTGCATATGTACCCTTATCTGATGTGTTCTGCCCGTTTTTAACTTGCATTTTATAAGTGTAAAGCCTTTCAGCTTGTCAATCACCTCGTAGTGTGTAAAGGCATATTTTGAATTTGTATTGGTAATGCAAAACTTTTTACGGTCTGTTTTATGACGTCCTATAGGTGCTTCCACATCACCTGAATCATTTTTTACATTGCCATATACAATTGCATAGTAAATACGGTTTATTGAATGCTCTTTAAACTGCTGTGCAAGGTGTTCGTGAGCAATATCATTTTTAGCAACTACAAGCAAGCCCGATGTATCCTTGTCAATACGGTGTACAATGCCAGGCCGTATTTCTCCGTTAATACCCGAAAGCGAATCCTTGCAATGATACATCAAAGCATTGACCAAAGTTCCGCTTTCATTGCCGTTTGCAGGATGAACCACCATTCCTTTCGGCTTATTTACAACAAGCAGATCGTCATCCTCATAGTAAATATCCAACGGAATGTCCTCTGCAACAATTCCTACATCTTTTGCCTGTTCAATAATTATTGACAGAATATCCCCAGTTTTCATTTTATAACTTTTGGAGACAGTATTGTCATTTACCGATATTTTATTTTCTTCTATTAAAATCTGAACTGAATTACGGGAATATTCGGTGTTTTTTGATACAAAAACATCAATGCGGGTATCTGCCCATTCTTCTGTCACCTGTAAAATCAGTCTGTCATTCATCTGTTTTTCTCTCCTTTTTGTTTTTGGGAGAAAATTCGCTGATAATTGTGTATATTGCAAAAAGGCCTACACCGCAGCAGACAAGGATATCCGCAAAATTAAATATAGGAAATTCAATAAAAAGAAATTCCAGATAATCCACTACTTTGCCCTGTGCAATACGGTCTATAAGATTTCCAACACCGCCTGCAAAAATCAGTACAAAACAAATTTCTTCAATTCTATTGTCAAATTTTTTAGCAAGAATAAAATATGCTACAACCGCAAGGGCTATTGCAGTAATTATAATCAAAAAATCAACTTTTCCGCTTAATATACTGAATGCAGCCCCTGTATTTTCGGCATATCTCAGCCCAATCAGCCCAGGTATAACTGTAATTGCAGCCTGTCCTTTTAAATACCGTACCGCAAGAAATTTAAAGCCCTGATCCAATAATACACAAACCACAGCAATAAAAATATATAACATTAAAATCCTCTTTGTATAGCACAAAAAGATTAGTGCGTAAAAACACTAATCTTCTGTAAAATAATTAAATTAGTCAAACAATGATGAAATATTGTTGAATTTATTGTTTTCTTCCTGTGCAGTTTCTTTTTCAAAAACAATTGTCTGTTCTTCTGCTGCAATTTCTTCTGCCGGCTGTTCTGCTACAGCTTCTTCAACAACTTCTTCAGTTGCTTCAACTGCAGTTTCTTCAACTTTTTCCTCTGCCGGCTGTTCTTCAGCAACTACAGCAGCAGGTTCTGCTTTGATTTCAGGAACTCTGCTGAGTGATTCGATATGATCTTTATACATGCTGAGCACATGGATCTTGAAATCACTTGTTTCTTTTTTGATTCTTGCAAGGTTTTCTTCGTACATTGCAAATTCTTCATGAGCAGAAGCAAGGATATCATTTTTTCTGATATTTGCATCTTTAAGAATAGCTTCAGCTTTCTGTCTTGATTCTGCAATAATGCTTTCACCAAGTTTCTGAGCACTGATCAAAGTTGCTTTGATAGATTCTTCTTCTGTTTTGTACTGTTCTATTCTTTCAGCAAGAATATAAAGCTGACCTTCTATTTCCTGTTTTTCAGCAGCAAGAGCCTCGAACTCATCTGCAATTTTTTCCATAAAAGACTCTACATCTTCAGGTCTGTAACCACGAACAACCTTTTCAAATGTAATTTGTCTGATTTCATTTGCGTTGAACATATACTTCCTCCGAATTTAATATTTTGCAATGTTTATAAAGATTCTGTCCTTGCGGCTTTTGTTTCCGTCGCAAAAGACTTTATATTTTCCGTAATGCCTTACACTGATTATATCGTTGTCAAACACCTCAAAATCAGTATGTACGACATCCATATGATTGATTTTTACATTCCCCTGCTTTATCTGTTTTACTGCTTCTGTACGGCTTTTATTCATAAGTGCAGCAACAACAGAATCTGCACGTAAAGATGCAACAGTAACGGTTCTGTTTTCAATAAATTCCCTTGTAAAGCTCAATGGTTCATCCCAGTATTCTAAACTCACACTGCTTTTCCCTACACTGTGAAGTTCATCAATAAGAATATCGGCAACATTTTTGTGACAAATCATAAACGCCTGATTATCTTTTATCAGAATATCACCCATATATTCTCTTTTGATTTTAAGGGCCATAGCAGCCCCAAGAAAATCTTTGTGGGAAACATTTTTATCATTCAGATTGGTTTTGAGAACAACAATTGGAGAAACTGTATATTGCATATCAGAATATTCAGGA
>JAGBFE010000116.1 GCA_018109965.1 Oscillospiraceae bacterium
ATAAGCGGTGTACCCACCGTCATCAGTTCAGTTCCCCGCTTGTTGCAGTATTCGCTGACTGCCACAAGGCTGTGCTGTGACGGAGAAGAAAGGATAATCTCGGTTGCCATTGGTGACAGGCTGATAATGCTGTCTGCCGCTTGGCTGACCTGCACACCAAAGCTCATTGCAGGGAAAACCTCTTCCACAACTTCTTCTTTTGAGAAAATTGAACCTATCCTTGCAAAAATTGATTTTTTCTTCTTTTTCGGTTTGGTTGCAGACTGCGGTGTCTGTTCCTCCTGTGGAGATTGTTCACTTTCCGTTTCGCCTTCATCTGATGAAATATGTTCGTCCGATGAAGAATTGTTCTGTGTATCAGATGATGGCTGCTGTTCCTGACTGTTCTGCACAAGTTCGCTGTCAGTCTGGGATGAGCTTTGAGGTTTTTCATCCCTGCCCGTTAAAGCAAAAACTGCCACAAACAAAACAACTGCCGCAGCAGCAATACAAACGCACAAAGCCAGTTGCTTTTTGCGTTTTTTCTGCTGTTGTTTTCGTTTTTCTGTCTGTGGAGAAACGTATTTCATATCTGCTTTCCTTTTTATGTAAGGGGCAAAGAAAACATTCTGTGCCCTCTGAATTTATATTGTCTGTAAAGTAACGCCTGTATAGTAATGGGTGAGAATCTGGCTGTAGTTCCAGCCTTCGTTTTGTGCATAAAGCTGTGCACCCCACTGGCTCATACCTGCACCGTGGCCATAGCCATAGGTTGTAAAGATAAATGTTGAGCCGTCATAGGTTACATCAAAGGCGTGGGAACGCATAACCATGGCACCGTTAACCTTGAGGATGTCCTCCCTCATTCGTCTGCCTGTGATTTCTCTTACAGCGCCTGTTGACGGACTTGTGTAGGTTGTCTGGCCGCATATTGTCATACCGCCTACATATCCGCCTGTATTTTTGCTGTTTATCTGAATCCAGGTTTCAGGTTCGCCCACGGGTTCAATACCTATCTGCCGCAATACAGCTTCCATATCCGCTCTGGAATAGCGCACAGTACCCTGATAGCCTGTTGCCTGATAGTCATACTTGCTTTCTACCGGCACAAGATGCGAATAGCTGCCTCCCCATACTTCCGCTGCAGAGTTTGTGTAGCCTGCCGAGGAAGCAAAGTAAGGTGTATACACAGGTGCACCGTTGACTGTCATAATAACATTTGCAACCTGATTTACCGCATCCCTTACCGACTGGTTGGGATTTGTTCTGCCCGAAACCGCAGGTGCAGTGTTGCCTGTTGAATACTGATATCTGAGATAGGTATGGGTTGCCACTGCCTGAGCCTTGAGCGCTTCAGGATTCCAGGTGTGTGTCATCTCCTTAGCCACTATCATTGCCAGAATATTTTCTGCCGAATCGGTCATCACTGTACCGTTCATTGTAACGGTAAGTGTTTTGCCGCTGCTCGGTGTTGGTGTTGGTGTCAGAGTCGGTGTTGGAGTCGGAGTCGGAGTTGGTGTTGGTGTTGGAGTTGGTGTCGTTGTTGGTGTAGCTGTTGGTTTTGCTGTTGGTTTTGCTGTTGGTGTTGGGGTAGCTGTTGGTTTAGATGATGCCGATGAACTCTGACTTTCTGATGATGAATCTTTTTCGCTGTCAGATGAAGAACTGTCAGAGCTGCTTTCATCATTTTCATCAGAACTGCTTTCGTCACTTCTGTCAGATGATGAGCCGTCGGATGAGCTTTCATCACTGCTGTCAGAAGAACTGTCTTCTCCTGTACTGTCGTCTGGCGACGGACTTGCCACAACTTCTGCAGTTTTTTCGCCTTTTTTTGCAAAATACAGGTTGATGTTGCCGTTTTTGTCCAGCTGTTTTAAAACTATGATTTCGTCAAAACCTGTAACTTCACCCGCATTGAACTCCATTTTTGTGTTGCTTAGTGCTTCGTCCACAACGTCCTGACTGTCACTCATTTTTACAAGACCGTCAAACTGCTGCGGAGTATAGCTGAGCAAAGCAAACAATGTATATTTACTGTAGTTGCCCTCTGTGTCAAAAAGCACAATCTGTGTGTCCTTGTGCACAGGAGCAAAACTGTTTAAATCGTACAGACTGTCAGTATCAAAGCCTGCAAAGGTACGCATGCCCGCAATGGATGTGTCCTCATAAACAACAGCACCTTTTTCATTTTCACTGTGTCTGAAACTGCCCACAGCATATTCTTCGGGAATGCTTTTAATTGTTATCCAGCCCTCTAAATGCAGGTTTTGAGCCCAAGAGCCGGATACAAGTTTTGCTGTTTCCTGCTCAAAACCTTGTGAAAAAAAATCGTTTTCACTGCGGGTTTCAATCACATCACTTACTGTTTGTGACTGAACATAATTATTGATAATAGGTACATTTGCCCAGTTTTTGCCGTTTTTGTACCACAGCCAGCCTAACGCCAGCAATGCTGACAAAACAATAACAACAAAGAAAAGTGCTATTATTCTGCCTATGCCTTTTTTCTTTTTGGACGCAGGCTTTGGCAGAACTATATCTGCATCTGCAATATCAAGACCAAATATAACTCTGCGCAGCATATCCAGTGCATACTGGCTTGCTAGATTGATGATTGTTTCGCGCTTGCCTGCAAAGTGATGTTTTACAACATAGGTTTTGTCCTCTGTTGCCACTGCAATGTATACAAGACCAACATCATCACCGCCCAGGCCTGCATAGCCCGTTGTGGCAATGCCATAGGTGCTTTCGGCTTTTTTGCGCACGTTCTGTGCCATCTGCACAGCAACTTCGCGGCTTACTGCTGTTTGCTGTTCGATAACATCCTGTTCCACATCCAGCATTTCAACCTTTTGCTTGTCAGAGTAGGTGCAGATGCCAAGTTCAAATACCTGTGATGCACCTGCAACGCTTGTTATACGGGATGCAATTTTGCCGCCTGTGCAGCTTTCGGCCACTGCAACCGACTGCATTGTTCTTTTAAGGGTGTTCACCAGTACAGTTTCGGCATTGTCCACATCCACA